>JAFLRS010000139.1 GCA_022511355.1 Alistipes sp. | reverse complement strand
CCGACTGGATTCGCAAGGAACACGGTTCGAAGTCGGTGACCATCGACAACATAACTTACGCCTATGCGCAGGCGGCATTGGGCAACGGATTCCATGAGGAGTTCGTGCTGCGTGCCGACGACCGCGAGCGTATAAAGAAGTACGGCAAGTTGGGCGACGATTTGCATACCGACCTGCATGAGTGTTTGGGTCACGGTTCGGGTCAGCTGGCTGCCGGCACTTCGGGTACCGAACTGAAGAGCTACACATCGACGCTCGAGGAGACGCGTGCCGACCTGTTCGGACTCTACTATCTGGGCGACCCGAAGTTGGTCGAACTGGGTTTGGTTCCGTCGCTCGATGTGGCGAAGGCTCAATATGCATCCTACATCATGAACGGTTTGATGACACAGTTGTCGCGCATCGAGCCGGGCAAGAATGTCGAGGAGGCGCATATGCGCAACCGCAAGCTGATTGCCGAGTGGTGCATGGAGCAGGGCCGTGCCGACAATGTGGTGGAGATTGTGAAGGAGAATGGCAAGAGTTATGCGGTGGTGAACGATTTCGACAAGCTGCGCGAGCTTTTCGGACGTATGTTGCGCGAGGTTCAGCGCATAAAGTCGGAGGGCGACTATGAGGCGGGCAAGGCTTTGGTCGAGAATTACGCCGTGACGGTGGACCCCGCGATTCACGCCGAGGTTCTGGAGCGTTACAGGGCGTTGGGCATCGAGCCTTACGGCGGCTTCATCAATCCCGATTACCGTCCCGTCACGGATGCCGATGGCAATATTGTCGATATAGAGATTGTCTACGGCGACAGTTATGTTGATCAGATGCTCGAATATTCGGCCGAGTGGTCGTTCCTGCCCTCGAAGAACTGATTTGGAGGCGAACGGCTGAAAGCGGACGCTGACAACGGTAAAAACGGGCGACATTTGAATGTCGCCCCTTTCGTTTACATCATCTCCTCTTTTGCGAAATCTATTGCGCGGTTCAGATGGTCGAGATACGGTTTTGTCGTTCTGAACGATTCGGCCATTCGTCCGGCGGCATCGGGAGCGAGCAAATCATCTTTGGACAGTCTTTTCCATATGAAGTGGTCCTTCATGCGCAGCAGGAAGTCGTAGGGAGTCTTTTTGGGGAAACCCTGCGGATTGCGTTTGAGCGAGTTGTCGGTATCGAAGACGAATCCGTCCGACTCCTCCACCGATTTTATGATTTCGGCTCCGTAATCGAGCATCTCTTCGCGAATGCTTTTGAGTATGACCGGTTCGGGCATTACGAGTCCGGTGGCGAGCATACTGCAACCGAGCATTCCGTTTTCGGTCGGTTCTATGTGGAGATAGTATCCGGCATATCCCGACTTTTTGCCGTGCGGAACGATGAATCCTCCGAAGTGGGTTTTGTAGGGAGTTTTGTCGTTCGAGAAACGGGTGTCGCGATAGATGCGGTAGATGCAGTCGCGGGCTTTGAGTCCGCTGACCGATTCGTCGAACTGCGCTATGCCTCCGATAAGCCGTTCCATGAGGTCGGTAAATTCGGCCAGAGCCTCTTTGTAGAGGTTTTTGTGTTCGTTGAACCAGTCGCGGTCGTTGTGCTGTTCGAGCTGCTCCAGGAAGTGAATGACCTTTTTCATGACATTACCAGGCGAAGAGGGGATAACCGGCCATCATGGCATTGACCTCTTTGCGGACTTCGGCGATGACCTCTTCGTTTTCGGGGTTGTGCAGTACGCGGTCGATGAGTTCGGCAATGGCTTCCATTTTATCCTCTTTGACTCCGCGGGTGGTGATTGCGGGTGTTCCGAAGCGCAGACCCGAGGTTTGGAAGGGCGAGCGGCTGTCGAACGGCACCATGTTTTTGTTGGTGGTGATGTCGGCTGCCACGAGGGCGCGTTCGGCCAGTTTGCCGGTGAGTTCGGGGAACTTGGTGCGCAAATCGACCAGAATCAGATGGTTGGCCGTACCGCCCGAGACTATTTTGTAACCGCGGTCGGCGAGTGCTTTTGCCATGGCGTCGGCATTTTTGCGCACTTGCAGCTGATATTCGCGGAACGACGGGTCGAGAGCTTCGCCGAAAGCTACGGCTTTGGCGGCTATGACGTGTTCGAGCGGTCCGCCCTGAATGCCGGGGAATACGGCCGAATCGAGGATTTGCGACATCATCTTCACGACGCCTTTGGGAGTGGTAAGGCCCCACGGATTCTCGAAGTCCTGACCCATGAGGATAATTCCTCCGCGCGGACCGCGCAGGGTTTTGTGGGTGGTCGAGGTTACGATGTGGGCATATTTGACGGGGTTGTCGAGGAGTCCCGCTGCGATAAGGCCGGCGGTGTGGGCCATGTCTATCATCAGCAGCGCGCCTACTTTGTCGGCTATGGCGCGCATACGTGCGTAGTCCCATTCGCGGGAGTATGCCGAAGCTCCGCCGACGATGAGTTTGGGGCGGCACTCTTCGGCCAGACGCTCCATGGCATCGTAATCGACGGTTTCGGTTTCGGGGTCGAGCTGATAGCCCACGGCCTTGAAGTATTTGCCCGACATATTTACCGGCGAGCCGTGCGACAGATGTCCTCCGTGCGAGAGGTCGAGTCCCATGAAGGTGTCGCCGGGCTGCATTACCGCAAAGAATACGGCCATATTGGCCTGTGCGCCCGAATGCGGCTGCACGTTGGCGTAAGCTGCGCCGTAGAGTTGGCAGAGGCGTTCGCGTGCGAGAGTCTCCACTTTGTCCACGACTTCGCATCCGCCGTAGTAGCGGGCGGCGGGGTATCCTTCGGCGTACTTGTTGGTGAGTACCGAGCCCATAGCCTTCATAACGTTGTCGCTTACGAAGTTTTCGGAGGCGATAAGTTCTATTCCGCGCATCTGGCGGTTGCGCTCTTCGTCGATGAGAGCGAAGAGGGTGTTGTCGTTTTTCATAAGAAATCGGTTTGCGGTTTTAATTTTGTGTAAAGTTAATATATTTTTCGACACCGCGAATGCCGCGGGCGAAATTTCGGCAAAAAATGTCATTTGCGACTGACACAATGGCAGAAAAACTGTCATGAAAACGTGTCGGTTTTGTCAAAAACGCACTAAAAACGATTTGGTATACCGTTTGCTCGAAGATATGGCGTGACCCGAAAGAGGGAAACCGAAAAACGAAAAACAACAGATAAAAAACTTAATAAGATTATGGGAAAGATTATTGGAATTGACTTGGGAACGACCAATTCGTGCGTAGCGGTAATGGAGGGCAGCGAGCCTGTGGTAATACCCAACTCTGAAGGACATCGCACCACGCCTTCGGTCGTGGCATTCACCGACAGCAACGAACGCAAAGTGGGCGACCCCGCAA
>JAFLRS010000138.1 GCA_022511355.1 Alistipes sp. | reverse complement strand
ATGAAAAAAATTACTATTTTTGCAACAGACTTTTACAAATAAAAACTTTAAGACAATGGCTTACAAAATTTCTGATTCCTGCGTCGCTTGCGGCACCTGCATCGACGAATGTCCGGTAGAGGCTATCTCGGCCGGCGACATCTATGTAATCGACCCCGACAAGTGCATCGACTGCGGCACCTGCGCAGGCGTTTGCCCCAGCGAGGCTATCCAGCCGGGCGAGTAATCCGTTCGCGAATCAAGAACGAAAAAAGCCGTCTTCCTCATGAAGACGGCTTTTTATTTGCCTGCACGTTTCCGCATCCGTCAGAAACGGAATCCAACTGTCACTATAAGATTGTGACGGGCAATATCGGTCGAATAGTTACCGCTGTAATAGTCGGCCTCGTCGCTGCTCGCATAGAACAGCTTCGATGTCGTATACTTCTGCTGAGTGTAGCGGTACGCCAAATCGAGATAGAAGCAGTTCGACAGAACGAATCCCACACCGCCGGCAAAATATTGAGTACGATAATTGACCGGAGTGGAGAATATCAGACTCTTGTCCTTAACCATCGAACCGCTCAATCCGTATCCGGCACGAAGCGCGACATACGAGGTCGGTTTATACTCCACACCCGCACGAATCGTATTCGAACCTTTGAAATACTCCTTGAAGAAGTCGTTGAACACGCCATCGCCTATCGGAGTCTCACGGGTATGTATATTGCCGTACCATGCACGTTCGTAATCCACCGACACTATCGCCGAAGTGCCAATAGTGTAAGATGCTCCGACAAGCAGCTTCGCAGGCGAACGGAAACTCCAGCTGTCACGGCCCGAATCGACCCACGTTTCGGTAGCCGCATCGGGGTCGGGAGTGACATATTTGCCCGCAGATTTATCGAATACGCTCGACACCATATTGCTGCGATATTTATAATCGACCGAATACCATGTCGGAGTATGGAATGCCACCGCCAGACGCAAAGCCTCCAACGGACGATATGTAACGCCTATCTTAATATTTACGCCTGAACCCGATGCCAAAGCGGTCTGCTTGTAGTTCATGCCTTCGAGCATCTCGCCCGCCGGCTCGTCATCCGGCGAATCGTACCAGTACTCCTCACCGTAATATATCTCCCGCCGCTGACGCAGACTCAACATACCCAAAGATGCACCTATATAGAGTTTGTTGGCGATATTCATACCCATCGAAAGGTCATATTCGCCGATCGCACCCTTGCTGACCATATTGACATACTGGTCCACCACAGGGTCCGTTCCGAAACGGGCATCGGGCTGCCATTTGCCGTCTACCTGATCCACCAATCCGCATTTGTAACCCTCGATTGCACCCCAATACTTGGGATCGTAATTCCACCAGCTGAAATTCTCATTCAAACGGCCGTTTATATCGGTATAGTCGATGCCTCCCTGCTCCAGCATGGGACCGAACACCCCCGCTATCGACGAACGGTTGTCGTAACGTGCATACGAAGTGCGGTAGTTGAAATCGGCCAGACGCGAATATCCGAATCCGAGATTCACGGCTACAAGCTTGCCGCTGCCCTCATAGGCCTTCAGCACCACGCCGAAACTGCCTATCGAGAAGTTGGTCGAACCATTGCGGCCGAATGACTCGACATCTTCGGTGGAAGAGCGGGCAATACCCAACTGAGGAGTAACGGAGACATCGTTTTGACGATACATACCCAAACCTGCCGGATTGATGGCCATCGAAGCTATATCTCCGCCCAACGACGTAAGAGCTCCGCCCATCGCCGTCGCACGCGCCGTGCTTACTCCGTCCGAAGTGCGCGACCAGTTGAACATATCCATGGCCGTAACAGCCGACGGCTCTATGATGGTTCCGCCGATGTCCCAACTCTGAGCCGAAGCCCCGAAAACGACACCCGCAGTTACCGCAATTATTGATATTATCCTCTTTTTCATCTTAAATCACCCTTTCAATAAACAGGCCACACCTGTATCATTTATGCATCAGCGTCCTATCGAATTGCCGCGTCCGCTGCCCGAACCGCCGCCGCTGCTGCCGCCGGAATATCCCGACGAACCGCCATTGAAGGTTCCGCGGCTCGGTGACGACGGCTGACGATTGCCGCTGCCGTTACTGTTGAACGAAGAACCGCCGCGATTGCTGTTGTACGAACCGCCGGAATTGCCCGAACCTCCCTGATTGCGTACCGTTCCGCTGTTGTTTCCCGTGCGGGAACCGCCGGTCTGATTGCCGGGACGATATACGCCCGAACCGTTAGCCGTACCGCGGGAAGGACTCGAATAACCGCCACCGCCGGAACCATAACCCTTGTCCGTCGAAGGCGACTGATAACGATTCTGTCCGGGGCCGTTCACCACATTCTCGCGCTGCGGACGTCCGTTGCCCGTCAAAGGAGGACGCGGAGGATTCACATGAGGCGGACGAGGACCTCCAACAGCACCCCAGCCGTAATTCCATCCATAAGGGTATCCGTAGGGATAACCGTAGCCCCACCATCCGTAAGGATTGTAGCATACACCCCAATTCCAGTCATACCACGAATATCGGGGATAGCCCCACCATGCACCGTAATAGGGTCTGTTCCAGCCGTAATACCAGCTGTAAGGATAGTACGACACCCCGAAAGTAACGTTGGTAGCACCCCATGTTCCGAACATCGAGGAGATGTATTTGGGTTCCACCCACACCTGATCGCCCGAAACCATTATGTTATAGAATGCCGGATCGTAAGCGGTTACATAATTAAAGGCTCCGCCGTAACGCAGATTGTAATAGCTCGACGGCATACGGTATGACGGCGAATTGAAGCCCTTCAAGCGACGCATATACGCCGATTCATAGGTATCGGCCAGCACCGAGGTGTAGGAGTTGCCCGAGGATGAGTCGTAATATCCGTTTTCGAGGGCACGCACTTGCGATTCGGCGATAAAAGCCTCCAGTTCGGAACGACGGGCTTCGGCCTCGGCACGGCGCAATTCGGCAGCCGCCCGCTGACGATTGGCTATTTCGATACGGTCATGCGCACCGTACATTCCGTCATTGGCACTGGCAGCCGACTGCATAGCGGCAGAACAGCCCGAAAGTATAAAAATCTGAGATGCCCATACGGCCGACACGACCGCAAAGGAAAATATACGCTCTGTTCTTTTCATAATGCAATAAATTTAAGACGGTGATACCGACACATCTTTACCTCTTGTTAGAATAACGATTAAGGCAACGAAAATAGTATACCATCGCGAATACAAATATACAAATAATGCGCAGAAGAAGATAATTTTTTCGATAAAAGGATATTTTTTTCTGAAAAAAGAGTTGCGAAAACAAAAAACTTTCTATCTTTGCACCGCGAAACGCCTCAGGAGAGATGCCGGAGTGGTCGATCGGGCCGCACTCGAAATGCGGTGTACGGGCA
>JAFLRS010000137.1 GCA_022511355.1 Alistipes sp. | reverse complement strand
ACGGACAGGCGACGGGAATTATGTCTTATAACGGGCTCGATATTCTCATTCAGGCGTTGTCAAACGATGGCGGATTAGTCAATCACCTCATCGAAAACACCCTCTTTGTCCATCCCGACAAGGTTCGCCGACAGGCGATCCGCATGCTCGACGATGCGCAGAACGGCACACTGCCCGTGCGCTTCTCGACCGAGGAGTATGTCTATTGTTATGCCGACGCCCGTCGGCACAAACGGCTGTTCAGCAACAAGGCCGAGGCTGTACGTCAGAGCGAGTCGAAGGCTGTCTATACGACCGTCCGTCCCGACATCCGGATCATGGTTGACAAAGACGGCAACTACTGGGTGCGCCGCGCCATCCGCGACTATACGGGTGAAACGGTCAGCGCAGGCGCCATCAGCACGATCAAAAACTACATGATCTCACACATCTGGGGGCGCACGGCCGATCCGTTTTTCTTCACGGCCCTCTGGAACATCGCACTGACTCCGCTGCACTGCTCGTTCATCCTGGACAAGCCCGACGAACATCATCCCGAAATCCGCAACACGAAGGAGCTCTTCAAGGCCATTTGCTGGGAGCTGTATGCCCCGAACGAGCTGTTGCACGCGAAGCTGATCGAGGAACCCGATGCGGAGATGCGTCGGACGGCACGCCGTTTTATCGACAACAAACAACTCAAATTCATATAGCTATGGGACTGTTAGACAAGATCAACAACGTGCTCGATTCGTTCAAGGCGGCGGATTTCGAGGTAAGCTCCAAGATGAAGGTCAATGCCCTCTGCACGGAGTTCAAGAAGAATTTCGGTCTTTCGCTGCGCGTCTACAAGGGCCGGCAGCTGGCCGACGGACGCATGACACTCAACACGCTCGACCAGCGGACGTCGATGACCGTCAAAACGGGCGCGCTGGCGCTGACCGTCAAGGCGAACCAGAAGGTCGGCGATGTCGAGGAGGCCTTTCGCAAGCAGTTCGGCATCACGGTACAGATTGCCAACCTCGACAACACCAAATTGTGCGACAACGACCTGACGCTCGGCGAGGCGCGTCGTGCCGACAAATAGCGAACATACACCAACTAACCTTAAACATTTAATAGTTATGGCAGATTTCACCATTTCGGGCCGCATGAAGGTCAAGACCCTCAAGGCCGATTTCAAGAAGGCGTACGGCTCGACCCTGCGCGTCTACAACGGCATCCGTTTCGCAGACGATGACGCAACGCTCGCCTCGATCCGTAAGGGCGACGCCAAAGGCGGCGAAATTGCGGTAAACGGCAAAATGCAGGTCGGCAATTTCGAGAAAAAGATTTTCGAGGAGTTCGGAATCAAGGTGCAGGTAGCTGCGCCGGATGATTCCAAACTCGTAGATGACAAAACGACCTTGACGCAATCGGGCAAATAGCGGTGAATCGGGAGAGGACTGCCGCCGGCAATTCTCTCCCGCCCAACCGGGCACATTGTCTCAATGCGAATAAAATCAACCCCTTATGGCTACTGCAAAAAAGAACACGGCCAAACGTGCCGAAACAAAGAAGACCGCCCCGAAAAGCGCAGCCCCGAAAGAGGCGGCAAAGAAGAGTGATGCGCCCAAGAAGAGTTCGGCCGCGACCGGAATATCGGTGAACGGCAACAAGAAGATCGCAACGCTCCAAAAAGAGTTTACCAAAAAGTTCCCGTACGTGGGGATCTATGTTTTCGACCCGTCGATGAAGGAAAAGGCCCGGATCGGTGCGGCCATCAGTCCGTTTAATCCCGACCTGACCCTAGCCTCCGTGCGCCGTGTCAATTCCGGCGGCAGCATCTCCATCAACGGCCACAAGAAGATCGGAACGCTCGAAAATGAGTTCGACAGCGTATTCGGGCTCTATGTTCAGGTTTGCTGTCAGACAATCCGCAACCAGCGGCACTACACGATGCCGGAGCAGGACGCATATACGCTGACGGCATACAACAAATGGTGCGAGGAGAATCCCGAAATGGTGGAATTCTCATACAAATAGCCTGTGCCATGAGCAGCAAAGACTACTACCGCAAACAGATCGAATCGAAACGCAAGGAGATCGTTTCGGTGCGGACGAAGATCACCAAATCGAAGGAGACGAAAAAGCGCAAAATGGCCTCGCTGGCCGTATCGCTGAAGAACACGAAGGATGCCTCGCGCAAAGAGTCGATTCGCAAACAGAAGGTTTCGGTCGTGGCGCAGTGCGACCGCGAAGTGGAGGGGCTCCAAAAGAGAATTGAGTCGCTGAAAAAGGATATCGAAAAACTGCGGGCCTCGATGGCTCGCGCAAAATAGCTTGCCGCCATGTTCGGATGTTTAATTATACTGCTGAATATCATCAATATATTCGGCTGGATCATCTTCACTGTCTGGGCCTTTTTCGCAGACTTCGGCGCCGGATGCGCCGCGCTGATCGGCTGTGCGGGCTATCTGTTGAGCTGGGGCATCGTGGACGGCTCGATCATGTCGCCTGCGATGTACTTTTTCAACCCCGCACTGCACATCTGGCTGACAAGGGTGTCGTTCTGCAATGCCGTAGGGTTAGGTCTGCTGGCCATCGCTGCACAATTTTTCTGGCCTTGATTGAAAATCGGATGAAAAAGCTGTTTCTCGACGAGCGGATCATCCTGCTTGTCATTCTGATCAATTCCGTTGTCATCTATCTGCAGGAGTGCAACTACACCCCGTTGTGGATCGGCATCGTCGATGTCGTCTGCACCTGCCTCTTTGCCGTTGAGATGGGCGTCAAGATCCACGAAGAGGGCTGGCGTCGCTATTGGAAATCGAAATGGAACCGCATGGACGGAACGCTTGTCTTGTTATCCATACCGGCGGTAGTCTCCTATTTTGTCTCGACCGATCTTGTCGATCTGTCGTTTCTCCTGATTCTGCGGATTTTACGTGTGTTCCGATTCTTCCGCACGTTTCATTTCTTTCCCAATTTCGCGCAGATTGCCAAAAACTTTCGACGGGCCTTGCAAGAGTCGTTCTCCGTCATCGTCGGCTTTTTGATTCTGATTGTGGTCTTTGCGCTGATCACCTGCGCGCTCTTCAAGGAGGCCGCACCCGAATATTTCGCCACCCCTGCTGCCTCCGTATTCTCCATCTTCCAGCTGTGCACGGTCGAGGGATGGTCAGATATCCCGAAGAGCGTCGCCGACGGACTGCCCGCACCGCTGTCGGGATGGGTGCATGGCTATTTCAGTCTGCTGCTGATTCTCGGCGGCATAATCGGCATGTCGCTGGTCAATTCGATCTTCGTCGATGCCATGGTCAGCGACAACAACGACGGCATCGAACAGAAACTCCGCGAAATAGAGGAAAAAATCGACCGCCTGAGCCGCGACGGGAGGCAATAGTTCGCGGCAAATTCTGCTGTAAATTTCCGGCCGGGCACAAAAAAGCGGTTGTACATCAGTACAACCGCTTCATTTTCAATTGTGAC
>JAFLRS010000136.1 GCA_022511355.1 Alistipes sp. | reverse complement strand
TGACCTGCTCCTGATAGACCGTAATTCCGTATGTATCTTTCAGATACTTCTCCATTACGGGGATGTCGTAGACTATGGGACTGCGGCCGTGTTTGCGGTTGATGAAGTCGGGGATATAATCCATCGGTCCCGGCCGGTAGAGGGCGTTCATGGCTATGAGGTCCTCGAAAACCGTCGGTTTGAGTTCGCGAAGGTATTTCTGCATACCGCCTGACTCGAACTGGAACGTGCCGATGGTCCGTCCTTCGCTGTAGAGTTTGTAGGTCGTGGGGTCGTCGATGGGAATATTGTCTATATCTATTGTGATTCCGCGTCTGTCTTTCACGTTGCGAACCGCGTCGCGTATTATGGAGAGGTTTTTCAGACCGAGGAAGTCCATCTTGATAAGACCCGTATCCTCGATTACCGAACCCTCGTACTGCGTGACGAGAATTTTTTGTCCGGTCTCCTTGTCGTCGGCCGTGCTGACCGGTACCCAGTCGGTGATGTCGTCGCGGCAGATGATGGTTCCGCAGGCGTGCACGCCCGTATTGCGGACATTTCCTTCGAGTTTTTTCGCGTAGGCGATGGTGTCGTGCAGAGTTATGTTGTCCGACTCCTCGGCAGCCTTGAGTTCGGGTACGTAGTCTATGGCGTTTTTGAGATTGACTTTTTTGTCGGGGATTTTGTCGGGCACGAGTTTGCACAGACGGTCCGATTCGCTGAGCGGCAGTTTTTGCACGCGCGCGACATCCTTGATGGCCATCTTTGCGGCCATGGTGCCGTAGGTGATGATGTGCGCCACCTTGTTTTTGCCGTACTTTTCGGTAACCCAGTTGAGTACGCGTCCGCGTCCGTCGTCGTCGAAATCGATGTCTATATCGGGGAGCGATATACGGTCGGGATTGAGGAATCGCTCGAACAGCAGGTCGTAGGCGATAGGGTCTATCTGTGTGATTCCCAGGCAGTATGCAACTGCCGAGCCGGCTGCCGAACCACGTCCCGGACCTACCGATACGTCGAGTTCTTCGCGGGCTGCGCGAATGAAATCCTGCACGATGAGGAAGTATCCAGGGAAACCCATAGTCTTCATCACATGAAGCTCGAATTTGAGTCGTTCGGAAACTTCGTCGCTCAAAGGAGCGGGGTAACGCTTTGCGGCTCCGTCCATCGTGAGTTTGGCGAGATAGTCGGCTTCGAGTTTTATACGGTAGAGTTTGTCGTAACCGCCGAGTTTCTCTATCTTTTTGCGTGCTTCATCCTCATCCATTACGACGTTGCCGTTTTCGTCGCGGGTGAACTCATCGAACAAATCCTGCTCCGAATACTTTTGCCTATAGCCCTCTTCGGTTCCGAACTCTTCGGGTATGGCGAATGTGGGCATGATGGGGGCGTGGTCGATGGAGTAGAACTCCACGCTGTCGCATATTTCGGCCGTATTGGTCAGTGCTTCAGGCACATCCGAGAAGAGCATCTCCATTTCGGAGCGGGTTTTCAGCCACTCCTGCTTCGAATAGAGTATTCGTTTGGGGTCGTCGAGGTCCTTGCCGGTCGAGAGACATATCAGACGGTCGTGGGCTTCGGCATCATCTTCGTCGATGAAGTGGACGTCGTTGGTGCATACGAGTTTTATGTCGTGCTTCGCCGCAAACTCTTTCAGATGACGGTTTACCTCCGTCTGGAGCGGATAGGCTTCATGATTCGCCCGCTCGACGGTAGCCTTGTGCAGCTGCAATTCGAGGTAGTAATCCTCGCCGAAGAGTTGTTTGTGCCACAGTATGGCTTTTTCGGCCGCTTCGAGTTCTCCTTTGGTTATGAGTTTGGGAATCTCGCCTCCGAGACAAGCCGAGCAGCATATCAATCCTTCGTGGTACTTTTCGAGTTCCGAGTGGTCGGTTCGCGGACGCATATAGTAGCCGTCGGTCCACGCTTTCGATACGATTTTTATGAGGTTGTGATAGCCGGTGAGGTTTTTGGCGAGGAGAATGAGGTGATAACCGCTCTGGTCCTCCTTGCCCTCCTTGAATGCCATTCCGCGACGGGCTACATAGACTTCGCATCCGATAATGGGTTTGAAATCTTTGCGAGCTTCCGCCGATTCGAGTTTGGCGCGAGCCTCCTGCAGTTTTGCCGCATCTTCGGGATTTTGTGAGTTCTCAAGTTCGGCAATCGAGGCTTTGAGGCTTTTAATCTCTTTGCGGGTTCCGTCGTTCACCTTCTTTATGTAGTTGAAGAACTCTTTGACTCCGAACATATTGCCGTGGTCGGTGAGGGCTATTCCGCGCTGACCGTCGGCCATGGCTTTGTTTACGAGTCCGGCTATGCTTGCCTGACCGTCGAGTATCGAGTACTGCGAGTGAACGTGAAGATGTACGAAATCGAGCATACGTTTTGCGGCTGTTAGTTTCCGACAAAGTTACCTAAAAATAATGTCAAATTCAGGCAGAAGCTGCCTAAATTATCAACAATTTTTTTGCAAGCGGCTAAAGACCGTTCCAGATACGCCACGAGGCTTCGGCCTGTGCGGTGAACATGGTCATTCCGTCGGCGACGGCCGCACCGGCTTCGCGTCCCGACCGAAGAAAACGCGTAAGGCGCGGATTGTATACCAAATCGAACAGCAGATGTCGGCTGTCGAGCGCATCGTAAGGCAATTGCGGTGCGGATTCGGTGTCGGGAAACATCCCTGCGGGAGTGGTGTTTATGATGAGACGGCTCTCTTTTATCAGTTCGGTATCGAGGTCGTCGTAAGTCAGATTGCCGCGCAACGGATTGCGTGAAACGGTCAGATAGGGTATGTCCCGTTCGGCCAATACGTATTGCACGGCAGCCGAAGCTCCTCCCGTTCCCAATATCAATGCGCTCTCGGCGGTTTCGCCGGCGAAGAGCGCGTCGAGACTCTCGCGTATGCCTATAATGTCGGTGTTATGACCTGTCCGGCGGCCGTTGCGGCATACCACGCAGTTTACTGCGCCTATGGCACGTGCTTCGGGAGAGAGTTCGTCGAGATAGGGGATTACGGTCTGTTTGTAGGGTATGGTTACGTTGAAGCCTTCGATTTCGGCAGGCAGCGTTGCGATATCCTCGATGCAATCCAGTTCGAACGGCTGGTAGCGGGCGTCGATGCCTTCCCGTGCGAACTTTTCGTTGAAAAAGGTCGCCGACAGCGAATGCCCGAGCGGTTTGCCTATGAGTCCGAATAGTCTCATTGCTGCGAGAGTCTGCTTACGATGAAGAACGAGCCGATGAGCAGAATCGTAAATGCGATGGCCAGCAGATTGAAATATTTGTCGATAAACTTCTTGATAGGCTCTCCGAATTTCCATATAAGGCCGGCTATCAGGAAGAACCGCAAGCCTCTCGAGATTATCGAAGCTATCACGAACATGACCGGATTGATGTGGAACAATCCTCCGGTGATGGTGAATAGTTTGTAGGGCAGCGGGGTGAATCCTGCGGTGAAGACTATCCAGAAGTTGTAAC
>JAFLRS010000135.1 GCA_022511355.1 Alistipes sp. | reverse complement strand
GGGTCCACAATCACGCCGCCCGAACCCGTCGAGGTAAGGAATTCGCCCTTGACAACCGTAAGTTTGCCGCGTCGGACAGGCACCTCCACGCCGTTTGCCACCGACAGCAGAGAACCGTCGGTGTCGTAAATCTCCACATTAATATTCATAGGTGTTTCGTCGTCGGCATCCACCAGCACGTAGTCGAAGCCCAACAGCATCTCCTGTTCGCTGCGCACCGACATACGGCTTTCGAACCACATTCCGGTCCACGAATTGGAGGGTCGGTCGTTGAAAATGTTGAACGAACAGGGCATAAATGCGTTGTAGCGGAATACGACGCGGAATTCCGACGCGTCGATGCTGCGTGTTTCGGCGGAGTCGCCGCTCTGCGAACGCACGTCGGCCACGCGCGTGAGAAAGGCTTCGACATCGGTGGCGATGAATTCGAAACGGCCCGAAGGTCGCTCCATAGGCACCGTAGCCTCGTATGAAGGCAGCTTTTCGTTCTCCAGAAAACGGTCGGGATGGACCACCCTCACCGATGTGCTTCCGCGGAAAGAGTCTTTGCTGTCGTTGCTGCCGCCGTAGCTCTGACGGTCGATGTAGATGATGTTGCCGAAGTCGGAAGTGTCGAAATATTTGTCGCGGCGGCTGTTGGCATCCACGTAGTCGGCCCACACGTATATCTCCCAGTTACCCTCTTCGAGAGCTATGGTGACCGTGCGGTCCAAATCCTCGCTGTAATGACGGGTAAAGGTGTAGCGCCGTCCACCACCCCCCCCCGTCACGGAACGGGGATTGCGGGTCTCGCCCGCACGGTATACGGTCACTATGTAGCGGATGTCGCAGTCGGAGGGCGATACGCGCGAAATGCCCGCACCCCGCGTATGATTCACCGTGCGGTAGAGCGGCAGTTCGGTGTCGAAATCGAGATGAAGAACGAACGGAACCTCGCCGTAATCCTCCTCGGGCCACTCGTGGACGTTGCATCCGCGCAGCAGCACTCCCGCCGTCAGCACTAAAAGCGCTATTCCCGTAAGGCGCAGAATACGCTTCATCGGCCGCCTCCTTTCTTCATGTCGAAGGTGTATGCGAACGATACCGCCACACCGTCGAGACCTATATATGTCTTGCGGAATTCGCCCGTGCGTTTGCCGTTGGGCTTGTTGAGGAATGTGTCGTAATGCAGATGATAGGCTCCTCCGCCCACCGAAAACTCCGCACGCCAGCGTTTGTTTTTGCCTATGGGCAGACGGTAACCCGCACTCACGCCTCCGCCCAAAGCCGGAGTGCCGCCGTTGTGGTCCTGATAGCGGTACTTGCCCATGAATGCGAAGTCGTACCACGCCGCACCGAAGTGCGCACCGAAAAACAGACCGTCATTGCGCTCCGACAGCCATGCACGCAATTCGGGCTGAAAACCTACAAGACGGAATTTGAGATTGTTCACGAAGTAGTTCATGGCCGAATAGTATATCGGCAGCGCAAACGACAGATGCCGGCACAAATCGACCTCGGCAGCCACGTTGGCCATAGCCAGTCCCCACCCCAAAACGTTGGTTTTGAGCAGCGCGTGCGGCACGAACTCCTCTGCGGGCTTCGCATCGGATTCGGAGGCGGGTTCGGGTTCGGGCTCGGGTTCGGAGGCAGGCTCGGGTTCAGGCTCGGGCTCGGGGATAACGACCGCCGACAGACCGTCGGTCTCCTCGTCGGGCATATCCATCACCCCGAAATCGGCCTTGCGAAAGGTCACTATCACCGCACTCGCCGAACGCATATCCACAAAAAAACGCTTGTTCAGCACCTCCCACACACGTCCGTCATCGAGCGTGCGCAGCTTCTGTATGCGCGCATCCACCGTCTCGGAAGCCGTACTGCGATGCCCCGCGATGATATCCAGCACCGCCTGCTTGCGTTCGAGGTCGGAGTTGCGGACCCACATCTCAAGCTCCTCCCACGGAATGTGGAAGTCATTGCGCGAAATCAGATGCTCGGGAATTTCGACCTTCTCCCGCACGATATGCTCGAGCGCCGCCAGACGCCTCTGCGACAGCTGACGGTTGTACTGAATGCTGCCTTCGGGCGAGGTTGTTCCGCCGAACGTAACACCCACAATCTCGACTGCGGAATCGCTGTTTATGCGGTTTACGAAATTTATGATTTCCGACAGTTGTCGGGCATTGTCGGCGTAATCGGGTTCGATTACGGCACTGCCCGCACGGAATTCGACTTTGAATTCGTGGCGGGTCTCCTGCGCATTGACCACCCCCGCCGCAAGCGACAGAAGCAGACTCGAACCTAATATGACAAGTTTCTTCATAATCATCCTGTTTCGAAATCAAATGATTCCAAAAAAAACGCCGGCAGCCCTCAGGCTCCCTGTATGGCGTCGGTTAATAGTGCCAGAAAGTGTGAAGCCGAAATTTCGTCTATTCGCAGGAGGTTGTGGAATGACCTTGTAGTAATAAACGATAGAAGCCCCACACTCGAATAGATGTTCCGGAACGCAATAATTACGCCCGTCGGCATCTAATCAAGAAATGAGTTCTGCTCGTTATCCTACTACGCTTAAGAAACTTCCACATTCCCCGCGAGGATAAAGTGCGAAAACACTTTCTGTATGTCGGCGTCGGCAGCACGACCGAAACCGGTGCAAAAATAATGATTTTTTCCGAACCTCCAAATATCTCCCTCCGGCCGGACTCATACGTCTTATACCGCTATCAGAAAAAAGAATCGGCACTTTGGTCCGCATCCGAAAAATTTGCGTACCTTTGTCAAAAGTCAAAACCCGACACAACCGACAATTAAAAAAATATACACATTATGAAAAGCATCAAAGGAACTCAAACCGAACAGAATCTTCTGAAGGCATTCGCCGGCGAAAGTCAGGCCCGCAACCGCTACACCTACTTCGCAAGCGCAGCGAAAAAAGAGGGTTACGAACAGATTGCAGCCATCTTCACCGAAACCGCCGATCAGGAAAAGGAACACGCCAAGAAGTTCTTCAAATATCTCGAAGGAGGATGCGTGACCATCACCGCCGAATTCCCTGCAGGACGCATCGGCACTACGGCGGAGAATCTGCTTGCCGCGGCTCAGGGCGAAAATGAAGAGTGGGACAGTCTTTATCCTCACTTTGCGAAGGTAGCCGACGAAGAGGGTTTCCCCGAAATCGCGGAGACATTCCGTCAGGTATCGGTAGCCGAAGCCGAACATGAAAGACGTTATCTGAAATTGTTGAGCCGCATCACCGACGGCAATTTCTTCGTGCGCGACCACGAAATATGGTGGCAGTGCCGCAATTGCGGTTACACGACTCTTGCGAAGGAGGCTCCGCTGGAGTGTCCTGCGTGCAAGCATCCGCAGGCATACTTCGAGCCCCGCAAAGAAAATTATTAATAATAGTAAAAAGCTTGCAGCTTACGGCGATTTCCCATATAACAGGGAAATCGCCTTTGTTTTTTGTGTCAAAACGTGCAAATATCGTTTTTGCGCAACATCGTACCCGCACCGCACAACAACCAACAGCGGCTAATCTCCGGAA
>JAFLRS010000134.1 GCA_022511355.1 Alistipes sp. | reverse complement strand
AAAAAATATGCAAAAGCTCGATGTAGTACTTGGCCTTCAATGGGGTGACGAGGGCAAAGGAAAAATAGTTGATGTTCTCACTCCCGGCTACAATGTGGTAGCACGTTTTCAGGGGGGACCGAATGCGGGACACTCCATCTATTTCGGTGACAAGAGTTTCGTTCTGCACACCGTTCCTTCGGGTATATTCCGGCCCGACACCCGCAACATCATAGGCAACGGTGTGGTTATCGACCCCATTATCCTTATGGAGGAGATTCACGCCATAGAGAAGATGGGAATAGATGTAAGGTCGAAGCTCTTTATCTCCAAACGCGCCCACCTCATTCTCCCCACGCACCGACTGCTCGATGCGGCATCCGAGAAGGCCAAAGGCGATAAGAAGGTAGGCACCACGGGCAAGGGTATCGGTCCCGCATATACCGACAAGATTGCCCGCAACGGACTTCGTGTCGGCGACCTTCTGCGGTCCGACTTCAGGGAGCGTTACGATGCTCTTTCGGCCGGTCATCTTGCGGGTCTTCAGCTCGAGTCGCCCGCAGACCATACCGAATGGCTGAATGCCGTCAAGGAACTTGTAGATACGCTGGGCAACAATATCGTAGACGGTGAAATCGTTGTCAATGAGTGGCTTCGCGAGGGCAAGACCATACTTGCCGAGGGTGCGCAAGGTTCGCTGCTCGATGTCGATTTCGGCTCTTATCCTTATGTGACCTCTTCGAGTACTCTGTGTGCAGGAGCCTGCACGGGTTTGGGAGTCGCTCCCGCCCATATCGGCAAGGTGTACGGAATATTCAAGGCTTACTGTACGCGTGTAGGTGCGGGACCGTTCCCCACGGAGCTTGAAGACGAGACGGGCGAACGTCTGCGTCAGCTGGGTCACGAATACGGTGCCACTACCGGACGTCCGCGCCGCTGCGGATGGCTCGACCTCGTGGCTCTCAAACATACCATTATGCTCAATGCCGCCACATCGCTTATCATGATGAAGAGCGACGTGCTCGACGGATTCGATACCGTTAAGGTGTGCGTGGGTTACAAAACCGACGACGGAACCATGCTCGACTACTTCCCGCTCTATGCCGACGAGCATAATCTCACCCCCGTCTACAAGGAGTTCCCCGGCTGGCTTGCCGATACGACCGCGTGCCGCACATACGAAGAGCTTCCCGAGCGGCTCAGAGAGTATATCGAGTTCATCGAACGCGAAACGGGAGTGCCTGTCGATATAATTTCGGTGGGTCCCGACCGTTCGAACACCATTGTCAGAGAGAAATAAAAAAAGAAGAAGAAAAGAAAGAAAACCGCCTGTATGGAATCTGTAAAACACGAATGCGGTATAGCAATAGTTCGTCTGCTCAAGCCGTTGTCCTATTTTCAGGAGACTTACGGTTCGTGGAGCTACGGGCTCGACAAACTCTATCTGATGATGCTCAAGGAGCGCAACCGCGGTCAGGAGGGAGCGGGACTGGCCTGCCTGAAGATGAAGGCTCAGGCTGGTCAGGAGTATCTCTTCCGCGAGCGTGCCGAAGGCAGCGAGGCTATCAGCGGGATATTCGACATCGTACACTCCAAAATCAGACGTTCGGTTCGCGAATCGGGCGATAACGGCTCTGCGGCGTATTCCGATATGGAGTTCGTCGAAAAATGCACCCCCTATGCCGGAGAGATTTATATGGGGCATCTGCGCTACTCGACAACCGGCAAAAACGGACTCTCTTACGTACATCCGTTTCTGCGCAGGAATAACTGGCGGGCACGCAATCTCTGTCTTTGCGGCAACTTCAATATGACGAATGTCGATGAGATATTCAACGAACTGACCCGTATCGGACAGCATCCTCGCAAATACAGCGATACCTACATCATTCTCGAGCAGGTGGGGCACCGCCTCGACCGCGAGAGCGACCGTCTGTTCAATATCGCATTGGAGAAGGGGTTGCAGGGGATGGAGATCACGCGCTTTATCGAGGAGAATATCTGCATGGAGAATGTTCTTCGTCAATCCGCGGCCATATGGGACGGAGGTTATGTAATCTCGGGTATGACCGGCAGCGGCGAGACCTTCGCCATGCGTGACCCGTGGGGCATTCGCACTGCGTTCTACTACACCGACGGCGAGAAGGTGGTGGTTGCCTCCGAGAGGCCCGTAATACAGACCGCGCTGAATGTGGAGACCGATGCCGTACACGAATTGCGGCCCGGCGAAGCGCTTATAATCTCCAAAGACGGCGATTGGCGTCTCAGTCAGATTCTGCCGC
Source organism: Alistipes sp. (assembly GCA_022511355.1). Classification (GTDB taxonomy): domain Bacteria; phylum Bacteroidota; class Bacteroidia; order Bacteroidales; family Rikenellaceae; genus Alistipes. The sequence continues at coordinate 1,273 of JAFLRS010000134.1, read as the reverse complement.
CTGCCGAAACATTGTCGGCCTGCTCTTTCGAACGCATATATTTCTCGCGTGGAGCCGATGCCGATATATACAGGGAGCGCAAGGCTTTGGGACGCAACCTTATGCCTCAGATACTGTCGGCAATCGACAACGATATCGAGAATACGGTCTTCGCGTTCATTCCCAATACGGCTGAAATGGCATTCTACGGTATGACGGAGGCCATAGAGGAACACGTCAGAAGTATGCAGCTGCAGAAACTGCTTTCGCTTCAGCATACGCCCGACCGTCAGGAGATTATCGACATTATGAAGTGCCGCGTAAGGCGCGAGAAGGTGGCGCACAAGGATATCAAGCTGCGTACCTTCATAACCGAAGGCAACAGCCGTAACGATTTGGTGGCGCACGTCTATGAGATTACCTACGGTTCGCTGCGGCCTTATGTAGACAACCTCGTGATTATCGATGACAGCATCGTGCGCGGAACCACGCTCAAGGAGAGCATCATCCGCATTCTCGACCGTCTGCATCCCAGGAAGATGATTCTCGTTTCGTCGTCGCCCCAGATACGTTATCCCGACTACTACGGTATCGATATGAGTTCCATGCACGAGTTTATAGCCTTTCGTGCGGCTGTCGAACTGCTTCTCGAGCGCGGACAGCGTGAGCATATCGACAATGTTTACCGCAAGTGTCTGGAGCAGCGCAATCTCCCTCCGCGGCAGATGACCAACTATGTGAAAGAGATATACGAGCCGTTCACGGTCGAGGACATTTCCGACAAAATGGCTCAGATGCTCCGTCACGAAGATGTGAAATCGGATATTCAGATCGTCTTCCAGTCGCTCGACGGGCTTCACGATGCCTGCCCCGACCACAGAGGCGACTGGTATTTCACGGGCGACTATCCCACGCCGGGCGGTGTGCGCCGCATCAACGAGGCATTCATCAGCTACATTCGCGAACGCTTCAACAACATGGAATAAAAACACTCAATCCTATATGAAACAACGCAAAATAACACTTCGATTGGACAACGGTATGTGCTTTCACGGGACCTCGTTCGGATACGAGGCTTCGGCCGCGGGAGAGGTTGTATTCAATACATCCATGAGCGGATATCCGGAGAGTCTGACCGACCCGTCCTATGCCGGACAGATATTGGTGCTTACCTATCCTCTTATAGGCAATTACGGCGCACCTGCCTTCTCATTCGAACCCGACGGACTCGCATCTTACATGGAGAGCGACAAGATACACGTGCGGGCATTGATTGTCGGCTCTTACAGCGACA
>JAFLRS010000133.1 GCA_022511355.1 Alistipes sp. | reverse complement strand
ACCCCAACATTAAGAGTGTCGTGCTCTACCAACTGAGCTAAAGAGGCATTTGCGGTGCAAAAATAACTATTTAATTTTGTTTATGCAAAAATTTTGCGACTTTTTTCTCGCTTTTGCTATTTTTTATCTCCTCCCGACAATCCGCCTCCATGCACGTACTCTACAAAAACCTGCAGCGAAATATCCTTTAACTTCACTCGTTTATCTGCATCCAACAAATACAACGTCGGCATAGCTCGCAAACTATATCTGCCATCACGTTCGATATCCCCACTCTCCACAGCCACCGTCCAACCGTCAGGCAATCCCCGCGACGAAACACGCCACAACTCCTCATTGCCTCCGGCATATACAGCCAATACACTCAAATCCCCCGTCGCCACAGCACGACACAACATCGAATCCTCGGCCAAAACTCTCAAAATCCCGTCGCAATGACCGCATTCGGGGTCGTAAAATATCAACAGCAAATCACCCTCCGTCTCCGTCCCGCGAAGCGAAGAACAAATCCCCTCGCGCGTCTTATATACAAAGTCCGCAGCCTCGGTGCCCTTCATATTCCGACGCAGAATATCATCATGATACTCATAACGCAGCCGCTCCAAAGAGTCGGCAACAGCCGATTCAAGCACGGCATCGACAAACCAACGGTAAAAATCTTCGTTAAGCATCGGCGAATCGGGCTCGAAAAAATACTTTTCGGCCAGTCCGGCCAGAATCATATAAGACTCCCTGTCACGTTCGGCTCTGTTCATCAGGGCGCGGCTTGCCGACTCCGCAGCCGACGGACCCGCATAAGACAGCACCTCGGCAAAGTTCACGAAGCTGCGCTCCATAAATTCGGAGTCGCGCACCAGCAGCGTATCGCGAAAATCGACGCCGTCCCAATAGTGTGCAGCGATGAAATCGGCACGCTCCCCGGGCAGACGCAGCGAATCGGGCACCTGCGGCAGATGAATGCGCCGTTCGGATACGGTCAGCGGCTTCGGTCGGGGGTTTTGAGTCCGGCCTCCGCAGGCCGCAAACAGCACGGCGGCACACAATATGACGGGCAAAAATCTCATTGTTGCGAATGACGTTCGCAGGCAAATGTATGAAATAATTCAAAAAAATCGGTAGGTTTTGCCCAAAACATTCAATCGAAAATCCGAATCTGCGACACGCCTTTCTTGCATACGCGATTTTGACGGCAACGAAAAAAATCGTAATTTCGCTTCCGAACCGCAAGCCGCAAACGCAAATGAAAAAATATATCTGCATACTACTCGCTCTCGCCGCATCCGCTCTGCAGGCGTGCAGCAATCACAACGACAACCTGCAGCCTCTGCGCCAACTGCTCGAACGAATCGACAAAGGAGCCTCACGAAAATTTATTCTCCAATATCTCGACGACGGCGAACAGAACTGTTTCGAACTCGATTCGCGACACGGCAAAATCATTGTCCGCGGCTCTGATAACTCGGCAATAGCCTTCGGAATACACTGCTATCTCAAATACCACGCAGGCATACACCTCTCGTGGGACGGCATGACCGCCTCACTCCCCGACAAACTCCCGACGCTCGACAAACCCGAACGACGCAAAGCCCTCGCAGCCAACCGCTACGCCTACAACTACTGCACCTTCTCCTATTCGATGGCCTTCTGGGACAGCGAACGGTGGCAGCGCGAAATCGACTGGCTCGCCTTGCACGGCATAAACCGACCTCTTATGGCCGTCGGCATGGAAAAAGTGTGGCAGAATCTGCTCCGCAAACTCGGATACCACGACTCCGAAATCGACAGTTTCATAGCCGGACCCGCTTTCCAGGCATGGTGGCTCATGGACAACCTCGAAGGCTGGGGAAACCCCTCGCCTCAAGGCTGGTACGACGACCGCGCACGGCTGGCACAACAGATAATAACCCGAATGCGGCAGCTCGGCATGGAACCCGTCCTGCCCGGATACTCGGGCAAAATGCCGCACGACGCCGATGAAAAACTCGGACTCGATGTCGTTCAGACCGGCAGGTGGTGCGGCTACACCCGACCCTCGTTCCTCCGGCCCGACGACCCGAGATTCCCCGAAATCGCCGACCTCTACTATCAGGAACTCGCCGGCCTCTACGGACCCGCTCGCTACTACTCCTGCGACCCCTTCCACGAAGGCGGCTCCGCAAAAGGAGTGGACCTCGCAGCCTCGGGACACGCCATCCTCGACGCCATGAAACGGCATTCGCCCGATGCAGTATGGGTCATTCAGGCGTGGCAGAACAATCCTCGCGCGGCCATGATAGAGGAACTCCCTCAGGATGACCTGCTTATCCTCGACCTATTCAGCGAATCCAAACCGCAATGGGGCGAACCTTCATCACCGTGGTTCAGACCCGACGGCTTCGGCAAACACAAATGGATTTACTGTATGCTCCTCAACTTCGGAGCAAATACCGGACTCCACGGCAAACTCGACTATCTCGTCCGAGGCTTCCGCGACGCCGCACGGCATCCGTATGCAGGCAAAACGCTCGCCGGCATCGGCATGACCGCCGAAGGCATCGAAAACAACCCCGTAATGTTCGAACTCCTGACGGAACTGGCGTGGCTCGACCAACCGTTCTCCGTCAGCGAGTGGCTCGACAGCTACATCCGGGCACGTTACGGAAATCACGATGCGCAAATATCTCAAGCATGGAATCTGCTGGCCCGTTCGGTCTACGGATGCCCCCAACACAATACGCAGGAGGGTACTCATGAATCGGTATTCTGTTCGCGACCCACATTCGACTTCCGCCACGCTTCGGAGTTCGCCGATACGCAGGATTACTACGACCCCGCAGATGTAATAGAGGCCGCCCGACTTATGGTCGCCGCTTCGGAACGGTTCCGCGGCTGCAATCACTTCGAATACGACCTTATCGACATCGTCAGGCAGGCCGTCGCAGAGACGGGACGAATACAGCTCCGCAGAACCGCAAAGGCATGGAAATCGCGCGATGCGGAGGCGTATAAATCCGAATATCAGCGCTTTCTGAAGTTGATAATGATGCAGGACCGTCTGCTCGGAACGCGGTCCGAATTCATGCTCGGCAGTCATTTGGCGTCGGCGCGGGCTTTGGGACGCACCGACACCGACAAGGCGCGGCTGGAGTGGAACGCCAAAGTTCAGATAACCACATGGGGCGACCGTAACGCCGCAGAACGCGGAGGTCTGCACGACTATGCGCACAAAGAGTGGAGCGGTATGCTTTCGACGTTATATCACGACCGTTGGAAAAGTTGGTTCGAACTTCAGGAGGGCGTTTTGCAGGGAGGTCGTGCTGCGGGCATCGATTTTTACGACATGGAGAGCAAGTGGGCCGAGCGTCGCGATGAATTTGCATCCGAGCCGTCGGGGGATTGCTGCATGACGGCGGGAGAGATTTTTGGAGAGATATCGGGGATATTTTACGATGGCGGGTCGATATGATTTGTAATATTAAAGAAAAAAGTAGTAAATTCGCGGTGCGAATTACGACATAGGCTCGGATGGTGGAATAGGTAGACACGCCGGACTTAAAATCCTGTGACCAGCAA
>JAFLRS010000132.1 GCA_022511355.1 Alistipes sp. | reverse complement strand
CCAGTCGGGGTTATGGCCCAGCGTGCCCTTCTTCACACCGTCCTCGTGGCCGACAGTACCCTTGCGCATATCGTCGGGCCAGCGGCGGTAATACATACCGTGCGACTCGATGTTGGCCTCGTCGTAGACATAGAGTCCGTAGAGGTCGCACATCTCGTAGAAACGGCGGTCCTGCGGATAGTGGCACAGACGAACGGCATTTATGTTGTTGAGCTTCATCAGTTCGAAGTTGCGGCGCATCTCCTCCTCGGTCACGTAGTGGCCCGTAAACTGGCTGTGCTCGTGAATGTTCACGCCCTTGAGCTTAATCGGCTGACCGTTCACCCAAAAAAGACTCTGCCCGTCGGCGTCGGGTTTTATCTCTATGCGGCGGAAACCTACATTGAAAGGAATATACTCGGCATTGTCGACCGACAGCATCAGTTTATAGAGATTGGGATGCTCGGCACTCCACTTCGCGACATCGGCAATGCCTTCCGCAAAGCTGATCGTCGCGATGCCGCCCGCATGGATGTCAACCCTCTCCGAGCCGGAAGCGACCTCGGCGCCATTGGCATCGGTGAGCTTATAGGCAACCTCAACCTCCGAATTTGCATCCGAGTTGTTGGCGACATCCACTCCCAAACGGAAGATTCCGCGGGTATAATCATCGCCCAGCGTGGAGGTTACGCGGAAATCGCGCACGGCCGTCTTGGGCTGCGACCACAAAAAAACATCGCGTTCGAAGCCGCTGATACGCCAGAAATCCTGCGCCTCGAGGAAAGAACCCGTACTCCAACGCACCATCTTTACGGCAAGCACATTGCGGCCTTCGTGAATGAAGTCGTCGATAAGGAATTCGGCGGGATTCTTCGAATCCTCGCTGTAACCCACCTCGCGGCCGTTTATCCAAACACTCACGCCCGACTTGGCAGCCGCAAGCTGCAAGTATACCGAACGGCCGGCCCACGACGCGGGAACCTCGAACTCACGACGGTATACGCCTGCGGGTATGGCGTCGGGGAGAATCGGCGGCACGGGATTCTCGGGGCAGAATTCGTAACTCTGATTGACATATATGGCCGTTCCGAAACCCTGCATCTCCCAGTTGCCCGGCACCTTGATGTCGTTCCAATCGTCAGTCGGGAAGTCGGCTGCACAAATGTCGGCAGGAAGCGTGCGTTCGTCGTCGGTGTAGACGAATTTCCACGTACCGTTGAGCGACTCGTACCATTCGCTCTGCTCCCAGTCGCCGCCCAAAGCCTTCTCGCGATCGCCGAAAGTCATGAAGGCCGTATGCGCCGGCTGTTTGTTCAGGGCAAAGACATTCATGTCGCGCCAGTAGGGAAGATGCTGATTATCGGCCGATACCGCACCTGCAAAGATTACGGTCGAGACCAATGTCGAAAATAAATTGCGAATATTCATAATTTAAGGTTTGGTTTCCACAAACATACTCTTTTTTTTGCTAACGGACAACTCTTTTGCGCGAAATACACGAAAAAAAATGCCGCAACCCCAAGGTCACGGCACATCGCACGGTAATGCAGCCGACGGCATCAACCGATTGCAATTTCGCGCACGGCGGGAGTATGCTTCGCCTCCTCCCGTTTGGGGAGTTCTATGGCGAGGATTCCGTTTTTCATCGTGGCGGCAATCTTCGATTTCTCGACATTCTCGGGCAGAATGAAACTGCGACGGAAAGCTCCGTAGGAGAATTCGCGACGCAAATAGGTCTGTTTCTCCTTTCCCGCATTCGATTCCCCCTCCTGACGTGCAGGTTTGTTGTCGGAACACTTTTCGAGCGAAACGACAAGCTCGCTGCCCTCATTGAGACTTACGCGGAAATCTTCCTTGGTCATCCCCGGAGCCGCAATCTCAATGCAGAAGCACCGCTCGTTCTCGATGATGTTCACCGAAGGCGATGCCATTTGATTGTTGCGATTGAGCGCCCAGTCGTCGCCGAAAAAGTCGTCGAGCCAATTCGGCATCCAGTTGCGATTTTTGATTACAGGTACCATAATTTTTTAATCTTCACAATTTGTTTTCACAACCGAACAGGGCAAAGCCTATGCCATTTTTCACACTTTCGGAATCCGCATTCACAAAAAAACCGACAGATTTCGGTCTGTCGGCTGCTGCGGTCTGCGCGGGCAGCTATGCACTCTCGCCGCCGTCGGCGGGAAGCGACACCCATGTGCAGTCATGACCCGTAGCGGGAATCACGCGCTCCAGCAGGTCGCCGAGCGTTATGGCTATCGAAGCCGTATTGACGCAGGGATGACAGGCATACAAATCGGTTGCCGCAAGGTCGCGGTCGGCAATAAGCCGCACGCGGCGGCCCTTGTCGTGAATGAGGCCCAACGGCGAGACTGCCCCGGGCGATATGTGCAGAAACTCCGCCATAGCCTCCGCCGAAGCGAACGACAGGCGCGCACAATCGAGCTGCGATGACAAATATTTGGTTTTGAACGGTTTGTCGGCGGGCATCATAAGCAGATAGTAGTCGGTCTGCTGACGGTTGGTGAGAAAAAGATTTTTGAATACGGGAGCGCCTATCGCCTTGCGCACCGCTTCGCACTCCTCCATGGTAAAGGCGGCAGGATGACACAGAGTCCGATATTCGACTCCTATTCTGTCCAGAAAGTCGTAGACTTCGGTTTCGGCGGGGGTTCTGCGGTCGTTGTTTTCGGTCGGACGGCCGTTGTAGAGTTTTATTTGCGAATCCATATTATTGAGAATTCCGTGCGGTTTTGTTTTCCGCACCTTGCGACTGCAAAATTAACAATTTTCGAATATTTACCGGCTCTCCTCATATCATCTTGAGCTGTTTCCGCTTCTGTCATCGCCGGGTGTTGTTTGTTTTTGAAAAATAACTACCTTTGCAACGTTAAGGGTTAGCAATACCCGAAACTGACATAAGAAAGTGTTTTTCGCACTGTCGTAATTTGAAAATGTGGAAGTTTTCTTAATGAGGAAGACAGCGAACAGCACTCACTTCTTGTTTAGATGTGGAGGACGCAGATCTTTGCGTCGGATGTTTCATATCTATTCGAGTGTGGGGCATCGCATCGTTTATTTCCTCAAAGGTCTTTCCACAACCTTCAGATTGATAGACGAAATTCGGCTTCACACTTTCTGCATTATTAACCCAGCCATACAGGAGCCGAATGGCAATAGTGATTTGAAATCAATAATTTCAAAACAACAAAAAATCATGAAAAAACTGCTATTTACTTTTATGCTGTTCTCGGCCTTCTCGCTGGCAGGCTGTAATGACAAAAATGCCGGTATTGACGACATCAACGACAACGCTCAAACCGAAACTCCCGACAATGATAATAATACTGACAACGGAGACGGTAAGGATGTAGAGGATGATGAATATTTCCCCTATACCACGGAGGAGATGTTCCCTGACCCTATATTCCGTACATATGTTTTGAATAGGTTCGATATCGACGGCGACGGCAAAATCTCAAAAGAAGAGGCGGAAGCAGTTACAAGTATAGATGTCAGAAAAGATGTCTCCACTCCTGACGATGAAAGAATAGCTTCACTTGAAGGCATTCAGTTTTTTACC
>JAFLRS010000131.1 GCA_022511355.1 Alistipes sp. | reverse complement strand
CGCCAACGGATACTTAAAATCCCCCTAAATCCCCCTTTGTTAAGGGGGACTTATAGCGTCTCTTTTGGTTGCTCTCGCTCGGCAAAGTCTAAAAGTCTTTGCACTCGCTTACGCGCAACCATGTTAGAGAGGCTTTTCTTTTGTTCGGCCCTCCTGGTTCCTTCCTTTGAGAAAGGACGGGGGAGAAGCTGGGGAGACAGATGAGAAAGAAAACCCCGACCGAAGAGAGGCCGGGGTATTTGTTCGAGGATCGGAGGCTTGTTAGTAGAAAAGCTCGATGATATTCTTGTCCTCGGGATAGTCGCTCTCTACGATCGTGATTTTGGCGACACTGCCGTCTCCGTTGAACGCGTAGGTATAATTGGTAAGATCGGTGCGCTTGGTTTGGGGGTCGGTCGTTTTGCTTTGTGTCAGCGGATAGGAGCACTGTTTGCCGTAACGGCCCAGCAGGATGATCGACCAGTCGTTTTCGTAGAGAAGAGATATTGCTTTCGTCAGATAGGCAAGATCGACATTGGTCGGAACCAGGGTGTGCGATGTGTCATAGGTGTACGTGGTTGATACATTATCTTCATCGACGACTGATACGATCTTGCCCTCTTCCCAAGTATATTTCATGAAGGATTCGTTATCGCTTATGCGTGTCAGATAACCGTTCTCGTAAGAAAGATTGATCGTGTCGCCCTCCTCATCGTCAATAATTGTCTGAACATATCCGTCCGCATTGAGTTTCATCGTGTAGGTTATCGGCCCGTCGTCATATTCGGTAACCTTGATCTGATTGGCACTGTACGAGAAGGTGGCAGCCGTGTAGTTGTTGTATTTGACCGTCGTAATCCGGTTCTGACTGTCGTAGTTGAGCGTATAGGTATACGTTTCGCTTTCGGTGCGGCCATTGCTCTCCTTCCATATTTCGGTAAGCTTGATCTGTTTGACAAGCAGCACATCTGAAGGCCCGCCCGGGCCGGTATCTTCGTTTTTGTAGAGTGTCATGAAGAAGTGTTCTTCTCCGGAGAATTCCAGTACCATTTGATTGCCGTTGATCGTACCGGTTGCGGTCATGTTTACACTGGGGAAGATGATAAAAACGGTCGGTGCGTCATAGGTGTAGCTTCCGGAGAGTGTCTGCGTGGAGATGTTCGCGATAACGCGGCCTCCCGCCAGGAACTCCAGACTGCCGTTTTCGCCATTTTCGGCGTAAGTCCAGGTGGTGCCGGAGAGGGCATCGTGGGGGCCGTCGTCTTTCGAGCAGGCGGCGAATGCGGTTACAGCCAGTGCGGCTAATGCAAAGAGGATTTTTTTCATGATAAAAATAGTTAATAGGTTGAACAGGTGCTGATACAAATAAAAAGAGACGCGGACAAATTTCTTTATCCACGCGTGAGGTATTGGACGACCTGATTTAGGGATAGCAGAAAATGCCCGCGCTGAAAAACAGCACGAGCATCAACTTTTATTCCTCTAAATCTATGAAAGTGTCCAATTTTCACGCGTAAGAAGAAAAGCCGATGCGCTTTTTATATGTAGTGTGCCGATGCCTTTATCGCACTGCCGGCACGGAGGATTCTGTGTAAGAATGCAAGATTCGTTCGGGTTATTGCTTCATAGGCAGATGCTGTTTGGGGTTCTTTCGACAAAGATAGCGTTTTTTCCCAAAAAATCATGCCTTCGCATGAAATCCGTTTGCCCGTCAGCGGATTGTTTTTCGTGCAGCGGGTCTATATTGAAATATTCGATTGTATTGTCAAAATAGTATATTATATTATTTAAGTAAATATACAAAGTTTGTAATTTGTATTTGAGAATCAACGGATTCGATTTTCGGAAAAAGATGTAAAAAATGCAGTTTTTGCTTGCTTATTTGGTCAAAAAATGATAAGTTTGTGTAAAGACAAACATAATTCGTTGTGAATATGAAGCGTAAAAGTACCCCTTTTTTCCGAAACATGACGGCGCTGTTGAGCCTGATCGGATTGATCGCGGCTGCCGGCTGCTCGAAAGAGCATGGATCTGGCCGCACGGCGGCCGTTCGGATCGCCCCGACGATCGAGAGCCGTGCGACAGCCTTGAACTTCGAGTCGGGCGACTGCATCGGTCTCGACATCGAGCGGGCTGCGGAGCATTATGCGATGAACGAACCGCTGACCTACGACGGCAGCAGCTTCGTTTCGGAGCGGCTGGTGTGGTATGCCGACGGCTCGGATCCGGCGACACTGACGGCCTACTATCCCTATGCGGCGGCCGGACGCCCGGATCGCTTCACGGTGGCGGCCGATCAGTCGGCCGGCCTGGCCGCTTCCGATCTGCTGGCGGCGAAGCGGGCGCAGGTTACGCCCTCCGCAACGGCGGTTGCCATGACTTTCCGGCATCTGCTGGTGCGTCTGGTGATCGATCTGCAAAATGCGACGGTGGCGGAGATCGGCACGGTGGAGCTCTCGGGTTTGACGGGCACGGCGACGATCGACTGGTCGCAGCTGACGGCTGCGGCATCGGACGGTGCGATGACGATCACGCCCTATTACGATGCTTCGTCGGAGAAGTACATGGCGATTCTGGTGCCGCAGGAGGGTCGGCTGACGGTCTGTGTGATCACGAAGGGCGGACAGCGCGAGGAGCAGACGGTGCCCGTGGCGCTCGAAGGGGCCAAATCGTACAGTCTGGCCCTGTCGCTCACGGAGGAGGGGCTGTCGGTGGTTGTATCGGGCGACATTACCGATTGGGAGGATGGCGGAAGCCTCAAGCCGGACGATCCGGATGCTTCCGATACGCCGAACGGCAAAGAGGATCCCGAGCCGGGCGATGACCCGAAGCAACCCTCCGACACGGAGCAGGTTACGGTTGGCGAGGTGGTGTATGCCGTGCGGACGATCGGCGGGAAGTCGTGGATGTCCGAGAACCTGCGGACGCTGCCTGCCGGACAATCGGCCGATGCGGATGGCTCCGGCGTATGGTCGCCGGGGCGCGACGGTGCGGCGGCCCCCGAGCTGGCGGCTTCGGTCGGCTATCTGTACAACTATGAGACGGCGAAACGGTTGTGTCCCTCGGGCTGGCATCTGCCTTCGAGGGCCGAGCTGGAGGCTTTGATCGGTGCGGAGACGGGCACGGCCTTCTTCCAGGAGGCGAGTTTTCGCAAGGTCAGCGCGGGCATCGGCACCTACGACAAGGCGGTGAATTACCTGCTCGGCGAGTCGGTCGGGGGCGGTGAGAGCCTGGCGCTGCGTTTCGACAGCGCGGGAGCGATCGAGATCAAAGAGCTCGATGCCGAGTTCGGCTATTCGGTTCGCTATGTGAAGGATTAGTGCCTTGATGTTCTATCGTCGAAGCCGTCTCTCCTGGTCGGGGAGGCGGCTTCCCGGTTTGCGGGGTCGGACGGGCGCCCTCCGCAGGGGGGGCGGGGCGTATGGCCGGGGCCGGCGGCAACGATCGGAAGGCTGGCTTTCGCGGCCGGACACATCCCGATTGTTCCCGGATACCGGGCGCCGAACATAAAAAAAAAGCAACCCGAAGATCGCTTTTGGTAGTGGATAGGGGATTCGAACCCCTATGTCATGCGTGAGAGGCATGTATC
>JAFLRS010000130.1 GCA_022511355.1 Alistipes sp. | reverse complement strand
TCGACCGCATTTAGGGTTTTTGGCTTCGATTTTGCAGTGCTGCGCGGTTAAAGAGGATATGAAAAAGGGTTTGCAAAGGCGGCGACATTTATTTTTATTATCGCGATAATATCCTTTTAATGCACCATGATACCCCTCCCTTTCTCAAAGGGAGGGGAGAGGGGAGGGAATGTAAAAATGTAAATATGAAAATAAAAATATCATACTGCGTGCATCATTCTGAAACGTTCCGTAAACTTGGAACATTAAAATATATAATTGCCTTTATTATTTGGAATTTTAACGTTATGGCACAGACAACAGACACGGCAGTGAAGAGTCGCTTCGAGCTGGCTCCTCTGCCATACGGTTACGACGCACTTGCGCCTGCGATTTCGGAGGAGACGATGCGTTTTCATCACGACAAACACGCTGCGGGTTATGTAGCGAAGCTTAACGAGCTGATTACGGGTACTCCGTGGGCGTCGATGTCGCTGTCGGAGATTATATTGAAGAGTGAGGGAGCGGTATTCAACAATGCCGCTCAGATTTGGAATCACGAATTTTATTTTGCGGGATTGTCGCCGCGAGGCGAGCGTCGTCCGAAGGGGCCGTTGCGTGATGCGATAGAGGTTGGTTACGGTTCGTTCGAGAGGTTGAAGGAGGAGATGATTGCTGCGGCGACGGGGTTGTTCGGTTCGGGATATGTGTGGTTGGTGGAGACTCCGTCGGGAGGTCTTGAGGTTGTGACGACAACGAATGCGGGCAATCCGATGTGTGACGGGATGCGTCCGTTGCTGTGCATCGATGTATGGGAGCACGCCTATTACATTGACTACCGGAATGTTCGTGCGGAGGCTGTGAAGGCTGTTTGGGAGTGCATTGACTGGGCGGTAGTGGATGCCCGCTATCAGAATAAAAGATAGTCTTCTCCGCAACGTTTGCGGACGGAAAACAATAAAAATGATAAAGGTGCGATTTCCGCACCTTTTTTTAATCGTTTTTGAACAGATCGATTTCGCCGGTCTCGACCTTGCGGTACATATCCGCCAATTCGGCTATCACGGGCGATATCAATTCAATGGTGTCACTCACCGCACTGCGCTCCCCCTGACCCTTTATACGATACAGCATCGCCGCATACAACGCCCTGAAACACAACTCTGTATCACTCATCGTGCCCTCGCCCGACATGACCCTCAATTCGGGCAACGACGGCTCCAGTCGGGCAAACGTCCCTCGATAATGCTCACCCGCAGGCAACTTCAACAACTGCAAATGCAAATCATGAAGGTCGGCTATCAAATGCAGCGTATGGTCGAGATGACCCGTCTCCTCCTTGCCCTCGCGACGCAGCAAATCTACAATATCCATATACCACAACAGACACATCTGTTTGTGTTCTTCGCTGCCGGTGCGGGGAGCCACCAACTGCGACCATACAGCCTCGGGACTGAACTGCAACGCACGCAGCAAATCCTCCAACTGCCACAGATACAATATATATTCGGCGATATTCTCGCGACGTTTGGCCTGAGCTATATCCATCTCTATTCGTTGCGCGTAAGTTCGGCGAAACAGTGCCGGCAAACAGGTTCGTAAGTATCTTTTTCGCCCAGCATGACGAGTTTGCCCTCGTTGGTGAGACGATGTGAATGATGCGCGAGATTGCCGCAGCGGACGCATATCGCATGGACTTTGTCTACATATTCGGCGGTGGCCATAAGCGCGGGCATGGGTCCGAAGGGTTTGCCGAGGAAATCCATATCGAGTCCCGCCGCAATGACTCTCACACCGCTGTCGGCCAGCTGACGGCATACATCGACGATGCCTTCGTCGAAGAACTGTGCTTCGTCGATGCCCACCACTTCGGTGTCGGCGGCCAGCAGCAGAATGTTCTGTGCCGAATCGACCGGCGTGGAACGTATGGCATTGGAGTCGTGCGACACCACCTCATCGTCGGAGTATCGCGTATCGATGCGGGGTTTGAATATCTCCACCTTCTGATTTGCGAACTGAGCGCGTTTCATGCGGCGGATAAGCTCCTCGGTCTTGCCCGAGAACATCGAACCGCATATCACTTCAATCCAACCTTTTCTGCTTACATTCTCCAAAAACATTTTTCGTAGGGGCTACCTTTTAGCTGTTTCGTTAAATTTTATAGTTGTTCGTCGAGTCGTATGATTTTGGCTCCCAGAGCGTTGAGTCGTCCGTCGATGTCGCGGTAACCGCGGTCTATCTGTTCGATATTCTGAATGGTGCTTACTCCGTCGGCGCTCATGGCGGCTATGAGCAGAGCCACGCCGGCACGGATGTCGGGCGAAGTCATGCGAGTGGCTCTCAGGCGTATGCGGTGGTCGTGTCCGATGACGGTCGCGCGATGAGGGTCGCACAATATGATTTGGGCCCCCATGTCGATGAGTTTGTCCACGAAGAAGAGTCGGCTTTCGAACATCTTCTGATGGATGAGTACGGCTCCTTTGGCCTGAGTGGCCACGACGAGGAATATCGAGAGCAGGTCGGGGGTCAAACCGGGCCACGGGGCGTCGGCGATATGCATTATCGAGCCGTCGATAAAGCTTTCGATGGCGTAGTGGTCCTGCTGAGGGATGTAGATGTCGTCGCCCTGCTGCAGGAACTGTATGCCCATGCGTGCGAATTGCGAGGGTATTATTCCGAGGTTGTGATAGGATACGTTTTTGATGGTGAGTTCGGAACGGGTCATGGCGGCCATGCCTATGAAGCTGCCGACCTCTATCATGTCGGGCAGGAGGGTGTGTTCGGTTCCGCCGAGCGACTCGACTCCCTCGATGGTGAGCAGATTTGAGGCTATGCCCGAGATTTTGGCACCCATGCGGTTGAGCATCCGGCAGAGTTGCTGGATGTAGGGTTCGCAGGCGGCGTTGTAGATTTGAGTGGTTCCTTCGGCGAGTACGGCGGCCATTATTATGTTGGCGGTACCGGTTACCGAAGCCTCATCGAGATGCATATAGCAGCCTTTGAGTCGGCGTGCCTTTACGGAGAAGAAATCTTCGTCGGCATCGAAGTCGAATTGCGCTCCGAGGTTGCGGAAGCCTATGAAGTGTGTGTCGAGATGTCGTCGTCCGATTTTGTCGCCGCCGGGTTTGGAGATGAAAGCCGTGCCGAAACGCGCGAGCAGAGGTCCGAGCGTCATGACCGAACCGCGCAGACGTCCGCAGCGGTTGCGGAAATCTTGGCTGTGGAGATAGTCGAGGTCGATGTCGGCGGCTGTGAAGGCGAAAGAGTCTGCGGAGAGTTCTTCGACGGTCACGCCCATGGTGCGCAGCAGGTCGACGAGCTGCATGACATCGAGTATTCGGGGGAGGTTGTGTACGACTACGCGTTCCTTTGTGAGGAGCGTCGCGCACAGAATCTGGAGTGCTTCGTTCTTTGCACCTTGAGGGGTTATCGAACCGTGGAGTCGATGTCCTCCCTCGACTTTGAATATGGCCATATCGGAGTTCGGGTAAAAAATTTGTATCAAAGGTAAGCAAAATTTTCGCAAAAACAAGTGCGGCTGCGATTATATATGGCAATTATATATTTTAATGTACCGGGTTTACTTGAATGTTGTACAATGTCGCCGATTGTGTGTTTTTCTTTTGTCGCTTTTGACCGCAAAAGCGACGCAAAACTCTCCGCAAGG
>JAFLRS010000013.1 GCA_022511355.1 Alistipes sp. | reverse complement strand
TTGGAGCAGGCACGTCAGGGTCGTCTGCACATTTTGGGCAAGATTACGGAGTGTATAGCCGAGCCTCGCGAGGATTACAAGCCGTTTGTACCGCGCATAGTTCAGACCATTATTCCTCAGGACATGATAGGTGCTGTAATCGGTCCCGGCGGAAAGGTTATACAGGAGATACAGAAGCTTACCAACACCACTATTACCATTACGGAGGTAGACAACAAGGGTATTGTTGATATTTTCGGTCCTGACAAGGAATCGCTTGACGGGGCAATGGCTCGTGTGAAGGCTATTGTAGCTGTTCCTGAGGTAGGCGAGGTTTATACGGGTAAGATTACCTCTATTGTATCGTTCGGAGCGTTTGTTGAGATTTTGCCGGGCAAGGAGGCGTTGCTTCACATTTCGGAGATTGAGTACAAGCGATTCGAGACCATGGAGGAGACCGGTTTGCACGAGGGTGACACCATTGAGGTGAAGCTTATCGGAGTAGATCCGAAGACGAACAAGTATAAGTTGTCGCACAGGGCGTTGCTGCCGAAGCCTGAGGACTGGGTAGAGCGCGAGCCTCGCAAGCGTGAACCGAGAGAGTCGCGTGACGGAGGTCGTGGAGGTCGTGGTCGCGGCCGTGACAATCGCGGACCCCGCCGCAACGGAGACGAAGAGTAGTCGTTGCGAGTGTTTCGAATGATTCGGGAGGCAGTTAGCTGCTTCCCGAATTTTTTTGTATTGTCTGCCGTCAGTTATTGTGCGAAGTTTGATTATATTTGCAATATCATCAAAAAAACAGTGCATTATGAAGAAGTCGTGTAAAATTCTGATTGTTTTGCTTATGGCTGCTTGTATGGGTTCATGCGGCGGTTACGGATGCGCCGACAATTCGTCGGCGGTACTCGAAAACATTATGACCCGCACCAGTATTCGTGCATTTGCGGAGACTCCGGTCGAGGAGGCGAAAATCGAAGCTTTGCTTCGTGCCGGCATGGCAGCTCCGTCGGCGGTGAACCGACAGCCGTGGGCATTCGTGGTGGTGACGGGCCGTGAGAATCTCGACCGTTTGAAGGAGGGCCATCCCAATGCCCGTATGCTGGGTACGGCGCAGGCGGCGATTGTGGTGTGCGGCGATATGACCAAGGCCATTTCGGGTCAGATGGGAGAGTACTGGATTCAGGATGCGTCGGCCGCTACCGAGAATATACTGCTTGCGGCTCATGCTTTGGGCTTGGGTGCGGTATGGACGGGAGTATATCCCAATCCTAATGTTATGCCCAATGTTTCGGCTGCTTTGGAGTTGCCGTCGCACATTGTGCCGTTGTGCGTTATTCCG
The DNA here is from genome assembly GCA_022511355.1 of Alistipes sp. GTDB lineage: Bacteria > Bacteroidota > Bacteroidia > Bacteroidales > Rikenellaceae > Alistipes. The sequence continues at coordinate 20,411 of JAFLRS010000013.1, read as the reverse complement.
ATAGGTTATCCGGCCGAATCCCCGACTCCGAAGGATAAGTGGAACCCCGGGAATGTACACTATAACCGCTGGTAGGGCGAGCGGGGCTGATATGCGGAGAGTCCGGATTGCACATTGCAATCCGGACTCTTGCTTTCGCTCTGCGGGCAGGTTTATCGCATGGGTTTCACGTTGTAGGAGAACTGATACGAACTGCGCCAGTAGTTGTCGTAGAAATTGCTTCCTCCGATGTCGCCCGCGGCGTTGGGGAGTGCGAAGTCGAACCATACCGACGAACCTTCATTGCGGAAAGTCATTACGGAGGTTATGTTCCGCTGTGTTATGGACATTTCGTTGGTATTGAGATTGAGGCTCCAGTCCGATTCTCCGGCGGGGAGGAGGTGACGCAGACGTGGATTCATGTCGAGCGGTTCGTCGGTGGTGTATTCGCCCTGATATACGCCCCAGAAGTCGGCATACTGACCGTCTTCGCCGGCGTCGTTGATGATTTTGCCGGTAAATCGTCCGTCGTCGGTCACTCCTTCATTCATGGTTATGGTTATGATGTTGTCCATTTCGTAGGAGGCGTAATATCCGAATTCGGTGCCGTTCACCGAGATGTCCCACTTTCCGGTGCCGCATCCGCTGATGTTCTGATCGACATAGAGTCTTACATCTTCGACGGCCCAGGTTCCCACGTAGAAGGCGTCATAGGATTTTATGTATATGGTCCATGCGACTTTTTTTCCGGTTTGCGAGGTTACGTTTATTCGTGCGCGGTGTTCGGGGTTGTAGAAGTCGAGGAGGTCGCCCTCTTTGACGTCTGCGGAGGCGTAGGAGGAGATAGCCAGAGCGTTGAGTTTGACTTCCGACCACGGGAATTGCGGATTGTCCATGACGTAGACCGAAACGGTGCCTGATTTGTCATCGACGCGAGTGATTTCGGCCCGTCCGAGCTGACCTTCGATTTGCAGTTCGAGTATGGAGCATTCGTGGCTGGGCAGATCTCTGTTAATCTCTTTGGTGCAGGCGGCGAGTGTTGCCGCGGCGAGGATTAATGAAGCTATTTTCAAGGTTCTCATAGTTTTACAGATTAGGATTCAAGTCGATTTCACGCTGCGGTATGGGGAAGAAGGCTGTTTCTTCTTCGCTGAGTCCTGCGGCTCTGACGTCGGTTTCGGTAACCGAGGCGGTCCGTCGCAAATCCCAGAGCCTGTTGCCTTCGAATGCGAGTTCGAAAGCCCGTTCGCGTATTACGAATCGTCGGAATGTTTCGATGTCGAGATTTGCGGGGAGCGGTTGTACTCCTGCCCGTTGGCGGATGGCGTTCACCCATTGCAGACCTTCTTCAGGTCCGGCGGCTTCGGCATATACGAGGGCTATGTCGGAGAATCGTATCAGATAGGGTCGTGCGCTTGTCTGTTCGCCTATGAAGTCGGGGTCCACATATTTGACCGAGAAGTAGCCTTGCACCTGATTGGGGACGATTTCGGTTCCGGCGGCGTCGTAGATTGTACGGTGAATAAGTTCTGTACGGCGCATATCGGTAGTTTCGAACGAATTCACGAAGCTGTCTTCGCAGATGAATACGCCCCAGCCGTTGCCGTTGGCGCGGAGCAGCGAGCCGTTGCCGTATCGGATGTAGAAAGGTACGGAGTTGTTCGAGGGGAGGAACATCAGGGGGAGTTTGGAGTAGTTTCCCTCCTGCGTACCCGAACGTTCGATGGGCATTATGAATATGTGTTCTGGACCTTGAGGTGCATTCACGTCGTAGATGTGGTGCAGGTCGTCATCGAAGTAGTAGCTGTCGTTGTAGTCGCGTATTACCTTGCCCGACCAGTAAGCGGCGCTGTCGTACATTACTTGGGGGTCCCGTCGGCTGTCGCGATAGTGTTTGACGTTGTGTTCTTTCGAGGAGGCCAGATGCAGATAAGCTTTGCTCATGAGTGCTTCGGCGGCGACTTTGTCTGCGCGTCCGTAGGTTTTGTTGACGGAAAGCAGGCGGTCGGCCTTTTCGAGGTCGGCGAATATGAGGTCATAGAGTTCGTCTATGTTGCGTGCGGAGGCTGGGGTTGTTTTCGAGAGGTCGTCCACCATTTGTCGCTGTACGGGCACGATTCCGAATGCGCGTACCAGATTAAAGTAGTTCCATGCACGCAGGAAGTAGGCTTCGCCCACGATTCGATTGCGGGCTTCGGGGCTCATTATCTGCGAGTTTTCGGTGTGTGCGAGGACCGTATTGGCGCGGTTTATCGAGATGTAGCAGTACTTGAAGTAGTAGATAAGCTGTTCGGTTTCGCGTCCTGCGATCCAGTTTTCGAGTTGATATACGTCGCCTGCTTCGTCGCTTTTGGGTCTCATGGTTTCTGTCGGGATATCGCCGAGATAGAATATGCCTCGCGAGTATTCGAGGAAGGTGAGAGCGTTGTAGGCGTAGAGCAGACCCGATTCGGCATCGGCTTCGCTTTTGTAGAAATTGCTGTCGGAGTAGAGACCGTAAGGTTTCTCCTGCAGATTGCAGCCGGTCAGGAGAGCTGCGGCCGCGAATATTGTAAACATCAGACGTTTCATAGTTTCGATGCGTGTTAGTTGTTGTTAGAAGTTGAGGTCGAGACCCACGGTATACTTGCGCAGACGCGGATAGCCGCCCCAGTAGATTCCGTCCACGCCGACTTCGGGGTCGTAGCCGTCGAATTTGGTGAAGGTATAGGCGTTTTCCACGTTGGCGAATATTCGCAGACTGCGGATGAAAATATTTCTGAAGGGTACGGTGTATCCGACGCTTATGTTTTGCAGACGCACGAACGAGCCGTCATGCACGAAGTAGTCTGAGAAGAGATAGCTTCGTGTGGAGTTGAGTCGCGGATAGTCGTTGGTAGGGTTGTCGGGTGTCCATCGTTTGGTTTTGACTCGCGGGTCGTAGGTGTAGCCGTTGTAGATTACGTCGTTGCCGAAGACTCCGTTGAGGAAGAGTGACACGTCGAGGTTTTTCCATCGGAATGCGAGGTTGAGGCTGGCCGTAAAATCGGGATTGGGGTCGCCGATTATGCATCGGTCGCGGTCGTCGATGGTGTAGTCGCCGTTGAGGTCAACGTATTTAAGTTCGCCGGGGAGGTCTTTGCCGTCGCTGCTCATGAAGCCGGGGTCTTCGCCCTGCTGGATTATGCCTTTCACGCGGTAGCCGTAGAATGCGTACATGGGGTATCCGACGGCGTAGATGCTGGGATTGGCGTTGAACATCGAGAGCGACTGACCGCAGTATTCGTACTGCATACCTGTAAGGCGGTCGGTGCTGAGTCCGCTCGATACGGCGTTGCCGAGGCTTGTTACGCGGTTGCGGTTGTGCGAGCCGATGAGTGTTGCGGTGAGCGACATATCGGTTCGGCTTATGATTTCGCCTTCGACGGTTATTTCGAATCCGCGGTTGCGGATGCTTCCGTCATTGACCCACATTTTGTCGTAGCTGCTCGAGAGTGGCAGCAGTTTTTCGCGCAGCAGGTCGGTGGTATATTTGTCGTAGTATTCGGCTGTTATTCGCAGACGCCGTTTGAGGAAGGCGAGATCGACGCCCACATTCCACTGGCTGGTAGTTTCCCATTTGAGGTCGGGGTTGGCGATGCCGCCCCATATTATGTAGCGGTCATTGGCTCCTTCCCGTCCGGCTTCGTAACCGGGGCCTATGGCAGTTTGCCATTTGTCGGCGTACCAGTATTTTTCCTGTCCGTAGCGGTTGAGAGTCTGATAGGGTTGAATGCCCTGATTACCCGATACTCCCCAGCTTGCGCGTATTTTGAGTTCGTCGAATACGCGTTGATTTTTCATCCAGTTTTCGTTGTGCATTTTCCAGCTGACGGCGCCTGAGGGGAAGTATCCCCATTTGCTGTTGCTGCCGAATTTTGACGAGCCGTCGGCGCGCATGGTTACGGTGACGAGATAGCGGTCGTCGTACTGATAGTTCACTCGGCCGTAGAATGAGAGGAGTTTGCTGCTTGCGTAGCTGTTGTTTATGACGTTTCGTTCGGGGTCGCCGGCGCCCATATTTTCGTTGCCGAGGTTGTCGTTCACGAATCCGTATGAGGTTGTGCTGAGCGAGCGGTTCATATTGTAGTCGAACGAGTGTCCGGCCATGATTGAGAAGTCATGACGGTCGGCGAATTTGTGCGCATAGGTTATGTATGTTTCGGTGAGTACATCTTGGGACATATAGTTGTTGATGCGGGCTATGCCGTTTCGGTCGTGGGCTTCCTGCGAGGTATTGGAGGCGTTGTAGGCATCCTGAATGCTTGTCGCATAGTTGTAGCTGAGTTGGGTACGTGCTTTGAGTCCGTCGATTATTTCCCATTCGGCTGCCAGCGAGGAGATGAGGTCGCGTCCTGCGGTTACGTTCTTGACGTTTTCCGAGATGATGAGCGGATGTCCGAAGTCCTGTTCCGAAGCTCGCCAGTAGTTGCCGTCTTGGTCGTAGACGGGCCAGAGCGGATTACGTCCGTATTCGAGCGAGTTGTTCACGTTGCGCTGATGTATCGAGAAGAGGTTCGAAGTCTGGAGCGTAAACCGTCGTCCGAGTTTGTGGCTGCCGTTGAGCGAGATATTGCCTTTGCGGTAGCCGTCTTTTTTGTATACGCCGTCGTCGTTGAAGTAGTTGATGCTGAGATTCACGGCTGTTTTGTCGTTGGAGTGCGACACGGTGGCGGTGGTGTTGTTCACCACGGCGGTGCGGAGTGTAAGTTTTGTCCAGTCGGTGTTGGACCAAAGTCCCTGCCGTATTTCGATGAGAGAGGGGTAGTAGGTACCGTTGTTGTACTGACCGGTGTAGAGTGCGGGCAGACCTGCGTTGGTAAGTTCTTCGTTGGCTATTTCGGCCATGAGGAGCGGGTCCCGCCAGATGTTGAGTTTGTCGGTGAACTGACCTATGGTTGTCCGGTGATTGACCGATACGCGCGTGGTGTTGCCCGAGGCTGTTCGGGTGGAGATAAGGATTACGCCGTTTGCGCCTCGCGAGCCGTAGATGGCGGCGGCGGAGGCATCTTTAAGGATTTCTATTGAGGTTATGTCGGCGGGGTTCACTTGTGAGAGGTTGCCGGCGTCGCCTATGGGGAAGCCGTCCACGACGACCAACGGGGTATTGGAGCCGTTGAGCGAGCTGTTGCCTCGTATTCGGACTATAGCTCCCGCACCGGGGTCTTGTGAGGTGTTCATGATTTGCAGACCTGCGGCGCGTCCTTGGAGCAGGCTTTCGACGGACATGGCGGAGAGGTCTTTGACGGCATCCATTTTCACGGAGGTCACGGCGCCTGTGAGGTCGCTTTTTTTGACGCTTCCGTAGCCTATGACAATTACGTCATCGAGTTGCACTTCGCGCAGTGTGAAGTCGAGCTGCGTTGTGCCTGCGGTGACCACGACCGATTGCGATTCATAGCCGAGGAAGGAGACGGTTACGGTTTCGCCTTCGGAGACAGCGAGTTCCCAGCTGCCGTCGAGACCTGTGCTTACTCCGCGTGAGGTACCTTCGACCACGACATTGGCGCCCATGAGGGGTTCGTTGCCGTCGGATACCCGTCCGCGCACTATATGTTGTGCTGCAGCGGGCAGTGCGGCCGCGAGGAGCGCCGACAATGCAAACAGTTTGACAAAATTCTTCATATCGATTTATCAGTTAGCGGTTGTGTTAAAGTTTCGTATTGTTGCCGAGCCATTCGTCGAGACAGACGAAGACTCCGGCACTCCATCCGAGCATTTGCGGCATTTCGTATTCGTTGTTCACGTCGGTGCTGCCGGTGCGCACGTTGTACTTTTCCCACAGATTGCCGGTGTGTTGATATATGCCGGTCATGGCGCGGATGTATTTTCGGGCTATTCTGCGTGCGTCGCCGGGGCGTCGGTTGGTTTCGAGGCCCTTCACTGCGAGCCATGTGAGCGGCGCCCAGGCGTTGGGGTAAGACCATTGATAGTCATAACCGCAGGGCGTGTCGGCGCAGGCGGCTATTCCGTATTCGAACTCCAATGCTGCGAGAGCTTTGTCGGCGAGTTGTTGTGCGCTTTGTTCATCGGGGATTCCGGCCCATAGCAGATTGAAGAGTGCGGCCGATATTACTTCCGAGCGACGGTCGTTCACATAGTCGTAGTCGTAATAGAGCCCGTCGTCGCCTTTGCAGAGACGGTTTATGATGTCGCGTCGGTTGCGGGCGCGTTCCGACCACATTTGTGCGGCATCGCTGTCGCCGAAGAGTTCCGACCATCGTGCGAATGTCTGTTCGTAGATGCAGAGATTGGCATTGAGGTCTATGGGGCAGAAATCTTCGCAGCGTCGTTCGAATCGCGGATTGAAATCCCAGCCCGATTCGGCTTCGGCGGCGAAGTGTCGTCCGAGAGCGGTGAGGCTGCGGTCGTCGGGCGCATCTGCGGTGAAGTCATGATTGAGCCGGCGGCTGCCCGTGGCCACGAATTCGCGGAGCAGTTCGTCGTCGGCCGACGACGAGTAGCGGTTCAGGCCGGCGGGGGTCATGCGTTCTGTCATCCAGAACCGGTATTCGCGGACCAGCAGCGGGAAGGCTTTTTGCAGCCACTGCGTGTCGCCGGTATGCTGCCATACGCGATCGGCCATCATGCAGAGATAGGGCGGTTGCGAGCGGTTGAGATACCATGTACGGCTGCCGTTGGGCACGAAACCGAATCTTTCGACCATAGCGAGCAGATTGTCGGTGTTGTTGCGTGCCTGTTCGGTGAGTCCGTCGGCCAGCAGACCTTCATTGGTAAAGAAGGTATCCCAGTAGTACATTTCCTGGAACATTCCGCTGACGCTGGGCACGGTGTAGGGGTGCGGCAGTCCGAGCAGTGTGTCGTCGTCTTGGGTGTTCGTTCTTACGCTCTGTTCCCACGACGAGCGTATGAAGTCGCGCAGTTCCTGTTCGGGTGATGCGAGCCGGTTGCAGGCGGCGGTTGCGAGCAGCAGGGCGGTATATGCGAAGAGTCGTTTCATCTATTTGTAGATATTCTGAATGTCGTCTTCGAAGAGCATACGTCCGTTTTGGGCGAAAGCGCGGAAGTCATCTTCCGATACGCATCCGGGATAGGGGCCGAAGAAGTGGTTTTCGGCGGCGTTTCGCCATACGAGAACGTATGCGAGGGGGATGTCGTTCATGGCTGCGGCGAGATTGCCGGTCCACCATGTCGGATTGGATTTATTGTTTTCGAGTCCGGTTTCGGTGAAGGCTGCGGGTTTGTTTTTCTGATAGGCTATGTGTTTGACGAGCCTCAGCAGGCGTGCGCCTTCCGTGGGCAGCGACCAGCCGGTGCGTTCGTAGGCGTCGAGACCTATTATATCTACATATTCGTCTCCGGGCCAGAATTCGAGATAGTTGTCATAGGAGTTGACTATGTCGGGCGAGTATACGTAGAGCATATTGTGAATTTCTTTGGTATCGCGCAGATACTCCACTGTAAATTGCCACAGAGTTATGTAGTCTTGAGCGGTGCAGTTGCCTTTGCCCCACCAGAATCCGCTGCCGGTGTGTTCGTGCCACGGGCGGAAGAGTATAGGGATTTGTGTTCCGTCGGCGGTGCGGAGGGTTTTTATGAAGTCGGCGGTTTTGTCGAGCCATCCGCGGAATTTTTCATGCAGTACACCTCCGGGGATGATATCGCCGACGGCGGGAGTGGTGTCCCACGAATCGCCTCCGCTTACGGGGTTGTTCACGTGCCAGCTGAGGGTGGTTATTCCTCCGCGCTGATAGGCGGCTATTATGGCGTTGCGAATGTTGTTGAAGCTGTCGCCGTCTATATTTTCATCGTTTCCGAGTTCTATTCCGGAGAGGTCATAGCCTATGACGGCGGGGAAGGAGCCGCATACCGATTTTATATCGGAGCGGTTGGCGTCGCCTGTCCAGCCTATTCCGTAGAGAGTCGAGGACTGATGTCCGAAGAGGGTTTTGCCTTCGGCTGCGAGTGCGCGCAGATTTTTGAGCAGATTTCGAGTTTGTCCGGTTGCGTCGGCGTCGGTCGAGGTGAAGGGTGCCGGTTCCGGAGCGGGATATTCGCGGTCTGTGATGTCGTTGCAGGCGGCCGACACGACTGCGAGCAGACAGAGTAACGATTTTCTCATAATTATTTACTTTTTTTGGGGTTTCTGTTCGGTTGTGTAGAGTTGCGGGAGGGATTCGAGCGTAAAGATTTTCAGACGGTCGTTGCGGATGAAATCGACGAAATCCTGTTCCGAATCTTCACCGTGCCAGGGTGCGAAGTAATGTGAGGGTTTGTTTTCTTTTTGGGCGCAGGCGTTTCGCCATACGAGTACCCAGCTGAGTTCTTTGCCTTCGATTGCGGGCAGCAGACTTCGGGTCCACCAGTCGTGCTGCGTGATGCCTTCGAGTCCGGTTTCGGTGAAGGCTGCGGGTTTGTTGTGTATTTTGGCGGCTTCGGTGAGAATCGAGAGCATACGTTGGCATCCGGAGTGCCATTCCCACTCATCGGGGCGGTGATAGGCATCGAGTCCGAGTACATCGACCCATTCGTCGCCGGGGTAGCGTTCGAAATAGGTTTCCGTATCGGGGATTATGTCGGGGGAATATACGTATAGCAGATTGTGAACGCCTTTCACGTCGCGCAGATAGCTTGCGGTGAATTGCCACAGGGCTTTGTACTCTTCGGGCGAGCATTGAGCCGAGCCCCACCAGAAACCGGAGCCGGTGTGTTCGTGCCACGGACGGAAGAGTACGGGGACGGGAGTGCCGTCGAGGGTGAGCGACAGGAGGAACTCTGCGGCGGCATCGAGATTGTGCCGGAACTGTCGGCTTGCTTCGCCTTCTCCGGAGAGTATGGATTTTACGGTGTCGGTCCGTGCCGAATCCCAAGCCGAACCGCCGGTAGCGGGGTTGAGCATATGCCAGCTTATGGTGTTGGCGGCTCCGCGTGCGAATGCGGCGATAATCTCTTCGCGCATTCGTGCGAACGGCACGTCATCTATATTGCGGTCGCTGCCGGACTCTATGTGTCCGAGGTCCCAGCCGAATATGGCGGGATAATCGCCGCAGGTTTCGAGTATGTCGGAGCGTTGGCCTTCCCCCCCCCACCACAGATGACCGTAGACGGTGTCGTCCTGATGTCCGAACATCGTGCCTTGCCGTGCGACGTTGAACAGCGAAGCGTATAGGGCTTGAGTTTCGGCGGTGGCATGGGGGTCCGAGGTTGTCGGAGTATTGTTGCGGCAGCAAGCCGTTGCGAGCATGGGGATAATCATTGCGCAGGCCAGTTTTTTCATTTTGCGGACTCTTTTGGTGTTAGACGAATTGCGAATCCGCCGCCCGGGGCGGTTTTGATAGCGAGTTTTTTGTTGTTGTCGAGTGTGAGCGAGGTCCGTTTGTAGTCGGAGCCGTGTTTTGCGGCATTGGCGCCGTCGGTAAAGAGTTCGGCTTCGAATGCGTTTTCGCCGAGGAATCCGAGGTCGATAAGAAACTCTTTCGGGTCGTGTCCGCAGAGACCTCCCACGTACCACACGTTGTCTTTGCGGCGGGCCACGACGGCCGATTCTCCTATTTTGCCTTCGATGGGCCGGGTTTCGTCCCACACGGTGGGTACGGCGGCTATGAAGGCGGTGCATTCGGCTTCGCGGTCGTAGAGAGAGGGGGAGTCGCACATCATGGAGAGGGGCGAGTGGAAGAGGACGTATTCGGCGATTTGCCGGCAGCGCGTGCCCTGACTCGAGGGTTCTTCGCGACGCGGATTGAAGAGTCCGGGTGCATCGTTGAGCATGGCTCCCTGAGTGTAGTCCACGGGACCTGCGGCCATTCTTATGAAGGGCATCGACACGTCGTAGGTTATCTGATCGACGCTTTCGGGCGACCATTTCATCTGTTCGAGGCCGTGAACGCCTTCGAAGTTCATCACGTTGGGCCATGTGCGCTGCAATCCTGCGGGTTTGTAAATTCCGTGATAGTCGAGCAGCAGATGATATCGTGCGGCGGTTTCGGCGGCGCTGTACAGGAATTCGGCTATTATTTGGTCGGCGCGGTCCATGAAATCGACTTTGAAGCCTTTGACTCCCATTTGCGAATAACGCCGGCAGACCTCTTCCGTATCGCGTTCGAAGGGTCGGTATCCTGCCCACAGAATTATGCCCACGTTTCGTTGTGCGGCATAGTCGATGAGGGCTTGCAGATCGAGGTCGTCGCAAGCGCCCGTGAGCAGATCGGTGTGGTCTTTGGACCAGCCGTCGTCGATGACGAGATATTCGAGATTGTTGCGGTGCGCGAAATCTATGTAGTGTTTGTAGGTGTCGTTGTTTACGCCGGCGGTGAAATCCACGCCGGTGAGACCCCAGTCGTTCCACCACTCCCATGCGGCTTTGCCGGCGCGTATCCATGAGGTGTCGTCGATGCGCGAGGGTTCGGCCAGACGCATTACCATGTCATTGGCGAGCAGTTCTGCGTCGTTGCGTGCTATGAGGAGGGTTCTCCACGGCATGGCGGTTTGTGGAGCCACGCGGGCTATGTAATCTTCATACTCACGGACGATGCCTTGCAGATTGTTGTAGCCTCCGTCTGTCACGCTTCGCGGATAGGGCGGGAACACGGCATGGAGGGCGTTGCCGCCGTCGGGGTTGTGCAGATACATGGCGGGATAGGCTTGGAGGTCCGATTCGGTAAAGAGCAGCTGGAGGCCGTGAATCTCGGCGGTGAGTGGCAGGAAAGCGAGTTTTTGGGGGTCGAGTTCCGAGAGGGGGGCCACGGTGTAGAGATTCTCGAACGAGGTTTTGAACTGAGAGCCGAAGGGGACTATATCTTGGCCGTCGCAGTCGCGCACGTAGGGTACTCGGCAGAGGGGGTTTCCGTCGAAGTTCATGCCGGCCTCTTCGTTTCGGATAGTTACGGGCGTGTTGCGACGGGATATGAACCGGTAAGCCGCACCGTCGTTGTAGACGCGCAGTTCCAGGGCATATCCTTCGTTTCGGAAGTCGAGCCGCAATTGGTTGTAGTTGTCTTGCACGCGCGATTTAATGTAGAAGGGGGTTTCGAACGAAGAGTTCACGCTTGAGCGTGTTATGCGTGCCTGCTGCGGAGAGCCGCTCCAGAGTGTCCCGTCGTCGAGAGTCAGGGCGATGGGTGTAGGGGCGACGGCCGCCTTGGAGTCTATATCGAGAGCCCAGTGCAGTTTATCTCCGTTGTGAGAGAGTTTGACGGTCACTGTGCCGTCGGGCGAGGAGAGCTGCAGTTCTTTGGGTGCGGCTGCGGCGGCTGATGTGCCGAGTGCGGCTGCGGCGAGCATGATGAGGAATTTTTTCATTGTCGATATCGGATGTTTCAGGTTTCGGTTTTTGTTTTGAGAACGTTGTCGGTATGCAATAAATTGTATTTGCGGTCCGTTTCAGCGGTAAAAGTAGGTTATTTGCGAGTAGCAAACAACAGCTTCGTGTCAGTTGGACAAAATGATACGACAAACGGATAAAATAGTATGACATGACCGATACTTTTTTAACTAATCGTTGTACGTTATGGCGATTTCGATACGATGTTCGAAAATAGTGATTAAAATTGCATTGAGGAGTTGAGAACCATACTTCGCAAACATTTATTAAAGAACCAAAAATAATTAAAATTATGAAATTCGAACTTAAAAAACTTGCGGTTTTGGCGGGTGCTTTCGGGCTCTTATTGGGAGCGTGCGACAAGAACGAACCCGACGATACCCGAAAGGAGGAGGGTAAAGAATTGAAAGCCTCCGTGCTTACCATCGACCCGCAGAATGTGGTAGTCGATTCGTCGGCTGCCGGAGCGGCGGCTGTTGCATTCAGTTGGAGTTCGGCTGCCGAGGGAGCCGATTATGCGCTCTATGTTGCTGCCGAGGGTGAATCCATTTTCGACGGAGTAGTGTTGTATGAAGGCAAGGGGCTTGCGCTGACCTTGAGCAACGGCGAGCTTAATGCGCTTGCGTTGAAGGAGTTTGGCGGTGTTCCGGGTGAGACCGTATCGTTGCAGGCGGCGGTTTCCGCATCGTTGGGCGACGAGAGCAAGACTTCGTCATCGGTCAGATTTTCGGTTACGCTGGGTGCTGCCGAGATAATCAAGCCTGCGACGCTTTATATGATGGGCGGCGCTCTCGAGACGGGCTGGGACGAGCGAGTGCCTCTGCCTTCGGTTTCGGAGGGGGTATACCGGGTTGAGAACATTGTTATGAAGTTCGGTCTTCCCGAGGACAACCGCGGATTCAAGTTTTACGTAAGCGAGAGCGACGATGTGCCTGTTTACGGTCAGAGTACCGAGTCGGGTGCTGCGTTCGGCGACATTGTAATTCTTTATAGAGGCGATTCGCAGTTCTATCCATTGCATAACGGCTACGAGTCGGGTGTTTACACTGTTGAGGTAAATCTCAACGACCTTAAGCTTAAGCTTGAAAAGACCTCTGATGTCGATGAGTTTGTTCCTTCGGAATATCTCTACATTTTGGGCGATAATATGGAGTACGGATGGGATTACGAGGAGGGCAACGCACTTGCTCCGCTTTCGGACAACGAGTATGAAGGCAAGGGCATTGTTCTTTCGAGTTCGAGCAGCTTCAAAATTTACGGCTATGATTGGTCTCCCGAGTATATCCGCGACGCTTCGGCTTCCGATTATTATACCATGAAGGAGTCGGATGGCTCGGATGTCCGTTTTGTTCCGGGCGATAATGACCCCAATTTCAAGTACGGCTACTACACCGTGAACGTGAATCTCAATACGATGAAGCTTACGCTTACGCTCGAGAGCGAAATCGAAGATGTCGATCCTTCGACGCTCTTCTATATCGTAGGCGAGTATGTTTGCAACGAGGATAACAACTGGGCGCTTGCAGAAGGCGACCTTACCAATGCGCTTATACCGGTATCGGATGGCGTTTATGAGGGCAAGGACATCTATTTGGAGCCTCGGAGCAATTTCAAGTTCTCTTTCACGGGTTGGTCTCCCCAGTATGTTCGCGACTCTTCAGCCGGCGAATACTGGACGATGAAACTCAGCGAGAATGGTGATGATACGCGTTTTAATTGTGAAGCATCCGACCCCTCATTCGAGGCGGGTCTTTATACGGTGCGTATGGATACCGGCACGATGAAGGTGACGCTTACGAAGCAGTAGGAAACATCTGCCGACAAAAAAGCGGATTCGAATTTCGAATCCGCTTTTTTTGTTCGTTATTCGGTGAGCCTCATTATTTCGAGACACATACGGGTGTTGTGGTAGGGGCATTTCCAGAATCCGGCAAGGTCGTTTTCGGTGTCGGGCTGTCCGTCGGCATGACGACCCCACAGCCATTCTCCGTCGGCGACGGCTATTTGTCGGGTTATGTAGTCCAACGATTCGGCGGCGCGTCGTGCGGCCTCTTGGTCGTTGTGATAGCGGTGCAGCCACAGTTGTCCGACCGTATTTTCGGCCTGCACCCACCAGTGACGCTCTTCATCGGTCGTTCCGTCGGCATGACGTTCGTAAATCATGCTGCCGTCGGGCCGCAGACCTTCGCCGGCGGCTCGGGCTATGGTGCTGCAGAGTTGTTTGACCGATTCGGTGAGTTTTTCGTCGCCGATTTCGAGTGCGGTTTCGAGCAGCAGCCACGAGGCTTCTATGTCGTGTCCGTAGGAGATGCCGCGTTCGGCCTGCCGCCACTGTTCGTCGAAGAAGAGTCCGAGATGCCCGTTTCGGGGGTCGAATATCCGTTCCGAGAAGATGTGCAGCAGATTGACGAGCCGTTCGCGCAGCCGTTCGTCGCGACGCAGACGATAGAGATTGGTGTAAGGCTCTATGATGTGCAGATGCGTGTTCATGGTTTTGCATTCGTTGGCATCTTTTTCGGAGAGCCGCATATCGTCGATGGGGTTCCATTGGCGTGTAAAGGCTTCGAGATAGCCGTTTTGCTGTGAGTCGAAGCTGTGTTGTTCGATGTCGTCGAACAGTTTCACGGCGGCCTCTTCGGCGCGGGTGTCGCCTGTGGCGAGAGCATATTCGCTCAATCCGTAGACGGCGAATCCGAGTGCATATATTTGTTTGCGGGTGTCGAGGGGTTTGCCGTCGGCTGTCAGCGACCAGTATACGCCGCCGAAATCGTGGTCGCAGAACTTTTCGAGCAGATAGTGTTCGGCTCGTGCTGCCGCCTCCAGATATTGCGGATTTCGTGTTGCGCGGTAGGCGGCCGAGAAGGACCACAGAATGCGTGCATTCAGCACTGCTCCTTTGGGGGCGTCGGGATGCAGTATGCCGTTGCCGTCGATGCGGCCGTAGAATCCGCCGTTTCGGTTGTCGGTCATTCTTTCGAGCCAGAATCGGAGGCTGTCTTCGAGCAGGCGTTGTGCGGCCGCTCTCATTGCGGATTTATCCATGCGGGTCACTTTTTCAGTGCGAGGTTGCTGTCTATCAAGCGGTTTATGGCAGCCACCGAAGCTCCGGTGGAGAGTCCGTCGGCGGGTGTGTTCATGCAGTAGTCGGTGAGACGTTCGATGTCCGACACGGCTACGTGTACGCGTGTGTCCGACGATGCGTAGTAGATAAGCACCCGACCGTCTTCGTCGGCTATCCATCCGTTTGAGAAAAGCACGTTCATCACGTCGCCGGTGTACTCTTCGCCGACGGGTGCCATGAAGTATCCTGCGGGTTCGGCTGTTACGCGTGAGGGGTCGTCGAGTGCGGTCATGTAGAGATACAGCACGTAGCGCAGACCCGAAGCGCATCCGCGGACTCCGTGTGCGAGATGCAGCCATCCTTTGTCGGTGCGGATGGGGTGCGGACCTTCGCCGTTTTTAAGTTCTTTGATGGTGTGATAGTGCCGGAAGTTGATGATTCGTTCTTCGGTGATTTCGGCGTGTGTGATGTCCTCGACCAAAGCCCAGCCTATGCCTCCGCCTTTGCCTGCGTCTATGAAGCCGTCCTGCGGTCGTGTGTAGAGGGCGTATTTGCCATCCACGAATTCGGGATGCAGGACGACGTTTCGCTGTTGGCTGCTGCATTTCAGGTCGGGCAGCCGTTCCCAGTTGTCGAGGTCTTTGGTGCGGGCTATTCCGGCTGCGGCCGTTGCCGACGAGAGGTCGCCTTCGGCGGCTGCGGGGTCTCGTCGTTCGACGCAGAAGATGCCGTAAATCCAGCCGTCTTCGTGAGCTGTGAGCCGCATATCGTAGATATTGGTTGCGGGTTCATCGCTTTCGGGCATGGTGACGGGTCTTTGTCTGAATTTGAAGTTGTCGATACCGTTGTCGGATTCGGCTATGGCGAAGAACGATTTGCGG
This sequence comes from Alistipes sp., assembly GCA_022511355.1. GTDB lineage: Bacteria > Bacteroidota > Bacteroidia > Bacteroidales > Rikenellaceae > Alistipes. The sequence goes on along the minus strand of JAFLRS010000013.1, from coordinate 5,191 downwards.
TCGGCGCCTTCGACGCGTACTGCGAGTACGTATTTGCCGTTGAATTTTATTGCGCCGGCATTGAGAGTTGCGTTTATGCCTATTCGCTCGAGGAGGTGCGGATTGGTATTGGGATTAAGGTCGTACCGCCATTCGACGGGGGTATGTGCGGCGGTGACGACCGGATTCTGATATCGTTGGAATATTCCGTTCGAGTCCGGTACGGGGAGGTTTTTTCGGGTCAGGAGTTCCTGATGACGTTGCTGCAGGAGTTGCAGTTTCAAGTCGAAGGTCAGCATATTATTTTTGTCTTGTGGTAATATTCGCGGAAGGTTTTAGGCGAGACGCCGTGTCGTTTTTTGAACATTCGGTTGAAGTTCGATATATTGTTGAAGCCGCATTCGTAGCAGATTTCGGCTATTGATTTCATGCTGTCCACGAGCAGACGCGAGGCTGCGCCGACTCTGAGGCTTATGATGTAGTCGGAGAAGCTGCATCCGGTTCTGCGTTTGAAGAATCGGCTGAAGGCTATGGGCGACATACTGGCGAGTTCGGCTGCGGTGGAGAGTCGGATAGGTTCGGTGTAGTGGGCTTCGACGAACTCTTTTACGCGTCGTATGCGTCGCGAGTCGGATGCGGGTTCGATTTTGGCGAATGAGTTGCTGGCCAGAACGCGTGCGTCATCGACGAGCGAGAGTTCGAAGAGTATGTTCATTATTTTGAGTACGCGGTAGAACTCCTGTTGTTCGCTTGCGAGCGAATCGAGGAGAGGATATACGCGCATTATGGTCGAGAGCGGGAATGCGAGTCCGTTTCGTGCTTTGAGGAACATTTTGTTGATGGAGGCGAACTGTCGCCGCGACATGAGGGCTTCGGGGAAGATGTCGGGAGCGAATTGCACGGTTATTTCGCGTATGTCGCGCGAGGTGCATTGCGCCTGCTCCCATACGTGTACGAGGTTGCCGCAGATAAGTACGAGGTCGTAGTCTCCGATGGTTTCTACCGAATCGCCCACGATGCGTCGCAGTCCGTTGCCGTGTTCTATGAAGTTGAGTTCGAATTCGAGATGCTGATGAAGCGGGTATGCGAATTCCGTTTTGTGGCGGTCCACTATGTAGAAACAGTCTCTCTCCGAGAGCGGCGTTATTTCATTCAGAATGGTCTTCATAATCGTGTAAGGTTTATGCCGTGCGCTAAAGTACAAAAAAGCCTCTTTTCATGCAATAACGGTATTATAAATACTTATAATGTGCAAATAAGCGGTTAAAATATGCAAATAAAACGGTTGCGGAACAGCTGTCGCAACCGTTTTTGTCGGTAGGGTATGTGCGGTTTTATTTGTCGAATGTAAAGATTCGGTTTTCGAGCGGCAGGAACTCTTTCGGTGCGGGTTTGTCGAGGGGCATTCCGAAAGGCATTTGAGCTGTCAGCCTCCAGTGGTCGGGCAGATTCCAGCGTTGGCGGACCTTGTCGTCGATTATGGGGTTGTAGTGTTGGAGCGAGGCTCCCATTCCCGACTCCTCGAGCATCGTCCACACCGCGAGCTGATGCATTGCCGATGTCTGTTCGGCCCACGAGGTGAAGTTGCCGGCATAGGTCGGGAACTCTTTCTGCAGTTTTTCCACCACGTGCGTATCTTCGAAGAATAGTACCGTTCCGTATCCTGCGGCGAAACTTTTGTCTATTTTTTGTTCCGTTTTGGGGAAGGCTGCGGGCGGAACCATTGCGCGCAGAGTCTCTTTTACTATGTCGTTCCACAGAGCGGTGTGTGCTTCATGCAGCAGCAGGACCATGCGTGTGGATTGCGAATTGAACGCCGACGGCACGAATTTCGCCGCGAAGTGCAGAATCTCTTCTATTTGTTTGTCGTCGATTGCGGCCGCGCGCGACAGTTCGTAGTAGGAACGCCGCTGTTCGAGGGCTTTTCTGAAAGTCATCTCCATAATCATCGTTTTAATACGCTGCACGGCATTTTGCGTGCCACATCGGTTTCACCGCCTTATTTTTTGGAAGGCTGTTCTGGGCGAGCCGTCGCGGCAGAAGATGACACCGCAGCGGATGAATCCGAGGCGTTGGACCGCTGCGAGCATCGGACGATTGTCGCTGTGGGTGTCGAGTCTCAGATTTTCCGTGCGTGCGAGGCAGAATTCGGTGCAGGCAGCCAGCACTCCCGAACGCCGTCCGTCGGAGGCTATACGATGAATGGTTCCGTAGGGTTCGTCGTTGAGCCAAGCGCCGTCTTCGATGATGCGGTATGTGGGGTCTTCGCCCTTGATGAATGCGAATGCCGCCACTATTCCCTCTTCGGCCTCTGCGACGTAACAGTTGCCTGCCGCCATATCGGCTTCGATGTCGCGTCGTGCGGGGTAACCGTCGCTCCATTGCGTGAGGTTTCCGGTCGCCCGCATATATCTGCGTGCCGATTCGTAGACTTCGAGAATGGCTTCGAGGTCGTCGGGAGTTGCCTTTCTTATGGTGATTCCGTCGGTCATGACTTTCTGCAAAAATAGTAAAAATCGCTTGAATTTCATCATCGCAGTATCGGTTGCGGGAGGTGTGGCTCTTTTTCCGCAACTCTCTGTGGCATAATTGCGAAAAAATCGTATCTTTGCCATATCAACAAGTCGAATATAATATTTTGAGTTATGTTTTGTTCTAATTGCGGAGCCGAGGTGAACGATAATGCGGTGGTATGCGTGAAGTGCGGATGCGCCGTAGGTACGCCTGCGACGGTGGATGTAAATGCGAGCGGCAAGGATTGGATTGTGACGCTGCTTTTGTGTTTTTTTCTGGGTCAGTTCGGCATACATCGTTTTTATGCGGGCAAGACGGGTACGGGCATATTGCAGCTTATTACTTTGGGATGCTGCGGAATCTGGACTCTGATAGATTTTATCATAATCGCGGTCGGAAACTTCACCGACGCCGAGGGTAAGCGGATTGTCAATAAAGGCTGATGCGATTATAGGCATCGGCGCATCATGTTTGACGTCACCGCCCATGATGCCCCTGCTTTAAGAGAGATTAAAGGAGGGGAGAGGGGATGTAATGTGAATATGAAAAAAGAGATATTTCGCCGGCGGTATACGACGTTCGGCCGGATTGTTCCGTATTGCCTTTTGGGGGCGGTATGGATTGTCGTGTGCATATTTTTCCCGGAGTTTATGCCGAGATGTCTGTTTCGTCTTGCGGTCGGATATGATTGTCCGGCCTGCGGAGCGCAGCGAGCTTTGATGCATATGGCGGCGGGGGAGTTCGTCGCGGGTTTCTGGAGCAATCCTTATATGTGGTTGATTATGCCATATGCTTTGCTGGTGCTTGCGGCGGAGGCCGGCGGCGAAGCTTCGGCCGTATTGAGACGGCGGATTACGGGCCGCCCGGCGATAGTTGCGGTTGCGACTGTCATGACAGCATGGTGGATATTGCGCAACACATCTTTGTGGCACTCGTTGCTGGCTGCAAACGGAGTGTGCTGCGCTCTCTGATTATTTCATCGAAAGTTTTCTGTTGTTCGTCTGTTCTGTTTTTGTTGCGTTTCGGGTGCGTGGGGTGCGCGAAGTTATTTCTGCAGATTTTCGACCAGTTGCCTGCCTAATTCGAAACCGCGTTTGAGGTCTTCGGGGAAGTGCAGGTCGCGATGACGGCGTTTTTCGTTCTCGTCGAACATTCCGGCTGCATAGAGCGAGTAGTCGTTGAATTGGTAGGTGTTGCAGACGAAGAGTTTTTCGCAATGTCCGAAGTTTTGTTGCATGATTCGAGCGCTGGTGCCGAGCAGTATGTCGTACTTCCACTGTTCGAGGCCCTGTTCGGGGATATTCATGGTGTAGATCATGGCTGTTTGTTTATTGAGTCGCGGCGGGAGTCGGTTGCCGTCGGCATCGAGGTCGTAGGAGAAGTTTGGGAATATGAATCTTTCCATGAATGCGCGAGTCATGCCGGTTATATCGCTGAAGTAGACGGGCGAGCCTATGACTACGATGTCGGCTTCGACGGCTTTTCGGAGCAGAGGGGTGAGTTCGTCATTGACGGCGCATAAGCCATGTGTGCGAGCTGTTTTGAGTTTGCAGGCGAAGCAGCTGGTGCAGCCGCAGTAGGAGAGGTCATAGAGATTGACGATTTCGGTTTGTGCGCCTTCGGTGGCGGCGCCTTGAGCTGTGGCGGCGAGTATTTGTGCTGTATTTTTGTTTTTTCTGGGGCTGCCGTTCACGAACAGAGCCTTTATGGTTTTGTGTTCCATGCGGAGTTGTTTTTTTTGATTTACAAAGATATGGAAATTGCAAATGTTGTGCAAGTTTTTGGGTTTTTTGCATATTGGAAAATAATTTATAAATTTGCCATGTAAACAAAAAAATAATTTTGCCTATGAAGTATTAGCGTATCGGATACGCACATTGTAAATATTGAAAAAAGCGTTTTGGCTTTTATTCTGGTTCATGAAACTTCGACACTTTCAAACCACCAAGAGTAAAGCATGGCGCTCGCACGTATTGTGCGGGCTTTACTCAATTATTTGGTGGTTAGGTAGTCGAAGACCTCATGAACTGATAAAAGAGTTTTGTCCGCGCTTCTTTTTTTTGTGCATCTCCAAATTATTTCAGGACAATCTAATACAACAAACAATAATTAACAAACTCGAAAAAAATGAAAAAATATCTATTATTGGCGACGATATGCATTGTAACATTCTGCGGTTGCAAAAAAGAAGAGCCAATCCCGATGCCGCAATTTGAACGCACATTTGTTTGGAATATCTATGTTTCCCCAAAAGAGTTTTCAGATAAAGTTGCAGCATCGGCCGACTCAACCCAAGTTTCAAAAGTTATTATGGAAAGCGACGGCGAGCATATTGGTGGTGGTGTTGATGTAAGTGAAATTATAGAGGTGTTAATAGATCCGGTCACTGAAGCCTGTGGTAAAAATAAATACAAGTTGCATCATACGGGCATTATTAAAAGTCCGCGCATTAGAAAAACTACTCCGGAAGTATATGCTGCCCAGCAGTTTGATAGTGCAAAATTAGCCAATATGGGATACGCTATCGTGTATCCAGTTTATACTACTAGATAAAATAAAGTGAGAATACATCAATTATCGCTTTATTTTTTTTGATTTATGTGGTGTTATACAATTCGACGCTGTTATCAATTCAACCTTAACACCGCAATCCCTGCCATAACGCAGAGCAGACCGATATACTGCACCGCGCCGACGG
>JAFLRS010000129.1 GCA_022511355.1 Alistipes sp. | reverse complement strand
AGTCGATCAACCCGGGTGCCGCCCTGAGCCGCACGAACCTCATGCTTCGCGGTTCGACGAATTTCGGCAAGGATGACCGCTGGTCGTTCGACGGCAAGGTCCAGTATATCCGCGCAAAGGCCAACAACCGTCCGCTGACCGGTCATGACAGCCCCAATGCCGCCATGATGATGAATACCTTCCCGACCTCGCTGGATATCACCCAGTTCAAGAAGGAAAAGGATGAGAACGGCAACATGAACTGGTTCGGCATCGGCGGCAGCAACCCTTACTGGCTGGCCAAATGGAACCAGAACGAAGACGTCCGCGACCGTTTCCTGATGACGGCGACGCTGAAATACCAGATCCTGGACTGGCTGAGCGCCGAACTCCGCGCCGGAAGCGATATGTATTTCACCGAAACTTCGAGCCGCGTTTATGCAGGCAATCCCGGCATGGCGAACGGCGTCGGCCGCTACTCCCTGCGCGAAGACCGCTTCTATGAGAACAATTTCTCCTTCCTCGTCTCTGCACAGAAAGACAATATCTTCGGCGAATGGGGCGGTGCTGCCTCTTTTGGCGGCAACCTGATGGACCGCAAGTCGAGCAACCTGAACGCGAACGTCGGCCAGCTCAATATTCCCGACTTGTTCTCGCTCAACAACGGCGTTTCGACCCCGAGCGTCGGCCAAGGCTATTCGCACCGCAAGATGAACTCGCTCTACGGTACGGCGCAGATCAACTACGGCGGTTTCGTCTTCATCGACGGCACGTTCCGCAACGACTGGACCTCCACGCTGAGCAAGGCCAACCGTTCGTTCTTCTATCCGTCCCTGTCCGCCTCCTGGGTCATCAGCGACATGGTCAATAAATATGGCAGCATGCCCGACTGGTTCTCCTATGCAAAAGCCCGCGTGTCCTGGGCGCAGGTCGGTAACGATATGGATCCCTATCAGCTCTATAACGAGTATTCGGTCGGGACCCCGTCTCACGATCACGGCCACACGACGAACAGCGGGAACGTCCTGTTCAGCACCGATGTCCGCAACGAGCTGATCACCTCATGGGAGGCCGGTTTTGAGATCCGTTTCTTCAACAATCGTCTCGGTCTCGATTTCGCATATTACAAATCGAACGCGACCAACCAGCTGATCAACCTCCCGCTGAACAGTTTGTCGGGTTATAACTCGAAGAAGATCAACGCCGGCAATATCCAGAATCAGGGTATCGAAATCATGCTCAACGCGACCCCCGTCGAGACCCGGGATTTCAGGTGGAACACCTTGTTCAACATCGCCCAAAACAGCAACACGATCATCGATCTGGCGGAAGGCGTGTCTTACTACCAACTCGGCGGATATGACAACCTGCAGATCCGTGCGGACGTAGGCGGCAATTATGGTGAAATCTACGGTACCAAATTCGCCCGCGTGGAAGACAAGGACAGCCCTTACTACGGCAAACTTATCCTTGATGCTTCGGGTCTCCCCACAGGAACCGGAAACGGCCAATACCTCGGTACGCAGCAAGCGAAGGTAAACCTTGGCTGGACCAACACGTTCGCTTACAAGAATCTCAGCCTCTCCTTCCAGATCGACGCCCGCATCGGCGGCAAGATGTACTCCGGTACGCTGCGTAACATGCAGGCATCGGGTAATGCCGCCAAGACGGTCGTGAATGGCGGCCGTGAGGATTTCATCGTAGACGGCGTGATTGCGGACGGTAACGGCGGCTATGTCGAGAACACCAATCCTGTGACCGTACAACAGTACTGGGGTGCCGTCACGGGCCGCAGCGGAAACCTCGGTATCGTGGAGGCCAACCTTTATGATGCGACCAACGTCCGCCTGCGTAACATCACCCTGGCTTATGCCCTTCCGCAGTCTATCGTCAAGCGCACGAAGATCCTGCAGTCGCTCAAGTGCGGCTTCTCGATCAACAACGTTTGGATGATCAAGAGCTACATGGACGGCCTCGATCCCGAATCCGTATTCGCCACCTCGACCAACGCGACAGGTTTCGAGTATGGCGCGGCCCCTACGACGCGCTGCTATGTGTTCAACCTTTCCCTTGGCTTCTAAAACACTGATTATAACATGAAAAAAATATTTCAAACAGCAGTTTTCGCTTTGCTGGGTGCAGCATCTTTTGCACTGACCGGCTGCTCGGATTTCGAGGACATCAATCGAAGCCCTTACGCCGTAGATGCCCTGACAACGAAGCCCTATTATGCGCTTAACAAGTCGATTATCCAGGCGCAGCAGAATCCCGATACCGCCGAGCGTCTGTTCGTCATCAACTGGGCCGCCGCTGCCCGTCAGGACGGCGAGGACGGTTACGGCATCAGCACCGGCTACTATAACGACGGCTATAACGGTGCGGCATACGGCTGCATAACAAGCGCCCTCAAATATTGCTACGATGTGTTCAATATCGCTGCCGAACAGTATGAGTTCGGACAGCTTTCCGAGCATGAGCGGGCTTTCTTCCCGAATGTCGAGGCTTTTACCCGTATTTGGCGGACTTATCTGATGTCAGAATTTGCTGACTCTTTCGGTCCGATGCCCATTGACGGATTCCAGGGCGTCAATCCGGAATTTGCTTCAGTCCGGGAGGTGTATTATTATTTGTACAAAGAATTGGCGGAAGCCGTCGCTGCCATCGACACGACCGTCGAGCCTACGGCCGAAGAAGCCAAGTCGGACGTTCCGTTCGGTTTCGACCCTGTAAAGTGGAAGAAATTCGGCATCTCGCTGTGGATGCGTTTCGCCATGCGCCTGTCGGAGGCCGACAACGCCAAAGCCAGGGAAGAATTTGAGAAGGCGGTCGCTGCGGGCCAGGGCATTACCACGGCTGACGAGACTTTCCGCATCCCCGAATATGACGGTTGGGATGACTGGACGGGCGTAATGAGCCGCTACTGGGATATACAGGCGCTGTCGGCTACGATGGCCAACCTCACGACCAACCTCGGAGGCACCAATGTGCTCGATGCGATCGCCGGTGCGAGCGACATCCTGAAAGACCAGTCGGCTGAAAGGTATCAACCTTATGTGAAAGATGCTTCGACCCGTCTCGGCGTGAAGTTCGAGCGCCATTTCCTCGGCAATTCGGACAACCCGACCAAGCAGATCCTGTTCGATGGCCTGCCGGAGAAACTGGACCCGCGCATGCTGCTCTATTTCTTATTCCCGGGTGACTATGCGAACCGCGTCCAAACCGGTTATGATCCCTATTTCGGTCACGCAAACGCCCTTCAGACCGAGTATATGATGGATCAGAACGGCGACAAGATCGAAGGCACCGATTTCAATGCGACCTTTGCTTGGAATGGTCTGCCCGCAGGTATCTGGGATGATGAGACTGCAGAGTTCAACGGCGTTGTAAACGGTGGCGACGGTTTCGGATATCCGGGCACTTATCCCGCTCTTTCGGACGAGTACCGCAACAGCACCAATTTCCGTGTCTTCTTCGGTCCGTGGGAGACTTATTTCCTGCTGGCGGAAGCCTCGCTCTACGGCTGGAATACCGGTACGACCGCAGAGGCTGCCTACAACAACGGTATCAAGGCTTCCTTCGAGTATACCGGTTTCGGCGCACATTACAACTCCTACATCAATTCGGAGAACTACAACCGCGTCGGTACGTCTGTCAAGTTCTCCCATACCGCAGAGCCGACGGCTACGCAGATGAC
>JAFLRS010000128.1 GCA_022511355.1 Alistipes sp. | reverse complement strand
GTATATCAGGCTATGCGTGTGACGGGTGCCGGCGATATATGGCAGCCGGTGTCGGAGACTCTCGGCGGGAAGCTGCCTCAGCAGGTGATATCGAAGAAGGCGGCGGCGGGATATTCGTCTTACGGCAATCAGATAGGACTTGCCACGACTCACGTCCGCGAGATATATCATCCGGGTTTCGTAGCCAAGCGATTGGAGGTGGGAGCCGTGGTCGGAGCGGTGAAAGCGGCCGATGTTCGCCGCGAGACGCCTGCTGCGGGCGATATAATCCTTATGCTCGGAGGCAGGACCGGACGCGACGGCATCGGAGGGGCCACGGGTTCGTCCAAACAGCATACTCAATCTTCGCTGGAGAGTTGCGGAAGCGAGGTGCAGAAGGGAAATGCACCTGTCGAAAGGGCATTGCAGCATCTTTTCCGCCGTGCGGAGGTGACGCGTCTTATAAAGAAGAGCAACGATTTCGGTGCGGGTGGCGTATGTGTGGCTATCGGCGAGTTGGCCGACGGTCTCGACATATGGCTCGACAGAGTGCCTGTAAAGTATACGGGTCTCAATCCCACGGAGTTGGCTATCAGCGAGTCACAGGAGCGCATGGCTGTTGTGGTGACCGCCGCCGACAGAGAGGTTTTCTGCCGGTATTGCCGTGAGGAGAATATCGAGGTCACTTATGTGGCCGACGTTACCGAGACGAAACGTATGCGGTTGTTTTACGATTCGCAGTTGGTGGCCGACCTCAGCCGCGAATTCATCAACAGTGCGGGTGCGAAGCACTTCGCCGAGGCGACGGTTTCGGCAGTTGCGGACATCGACCCGTTCCGGCGTACCGTCAGCGGCGATACTCTTTCGGAGAAGATGCACAATATTCTGCAGCAGCCTAATGTCACTTCGCAGAAGGGACTTGTCGAGATGTTCGACGCCACTATCGGCCGTTCGACTGTTCTGATGCCGTTCGGCGGCAATAACCAGCTTACGGAGACTCAGGTGTCGGTGCAGAAACTCCCCGTAAAGGGATTCACCAACACTGCAAGCGTGATGGCATTCGGCTACAATCCATTCATTTCGGAGTGGAGTCCTTATCACGGTGCTGCATACGCTGTAATCGAAGCTTGTGCCAAGGCGGTTGCCGCGGGGGCCGATTACGGCACCATGCGTTTTTCGTATCAGGAGTATTTCGAGCGTATGACCTCCGACCCTCATTCGTTCGGCAAGCCGTTGAGTGCGCTGCTCGGAGCGTTGAAGATGCAGCTCGACCTCAAACTGCCCTCTATCGGAGGCAAAGATTCGATGAGCGGCACTTTCGAGCATATCAACGTGCCGCCGACGCTGATAGCTTTCGGCATTACGACCGCTCCGGCCGACCGCATAATCTCGCCCGAATTCAAGGAGGCGGGACACAGTCTTTATATTCTGCGTCATCAGCCGCTGGAGAACCGTATGCCGAATGTCGAACAGCTTAAACGCAACTGGGAGTGGCTGCACGACCGTATAGCGGCAGGCCGTATATCTTCGGCATTCGCCATTACGTTCGGCGGAGTTGCGGAGGCTTTGGCAAAATGCGCATTCGGAAATATGACCGGAGCCGAAGTGAATCTTCCCGAAGAGATGTTGTTCGACTGTTCTTACGGTTCGATACTTGTCGCGTCGCCCGAAAAGCTCGACTTCGAGGGTCTGCAATATATAGGAGAGACCGTTTCGCAGCCTATGCTGTCGGTCAATTCGGTTTCGATGGATTTGCAGTCGTTGCTGGAGTCCAACACGAAGCCATTCCGACAGATATATCCTTCGGTATCGACTCCGCAAACCGAATCTGCGGAACTGTCCGAGCTGAAGATTGCCGGATTGCAGCCGGAGAGTTTCCGGACGGCTGCTCCGTTGCAATGCCATACGGACAGACCGTTGGTCTTCATTCCCGTATTCCCGGGCACGAACTGCGACTATGACAGTGCGAAGGCGTTCGAGAGAGCGGGAGCCGAGGTCGAGACGATGATTTTCCGCAACCTTGCGCCCGAAGATGTACTCGAGAGTATCGAGACGATGAAACAGGCGCTCGACAGATGTCATATCTTTATGCTTGCGGGCGGATTCTCGGCGGGTGACGAGCCCGACGGATCGGGCAAATTTATCGCCAGCGTACTCACCAACAGCCGCATAGCGCCCTCCATCGAGGCTTTGCTTCAGCGCGGCGGACTCATATTGGGTATCTGCAACGGTTTTCAGGCGCTTATAAAGAGCGGACTGCTGCCTTTCGGCAAGCTGGGTTCAGTGACCGAATCGTCGCCCACTCTGTTCCGCAACGATATCAACCGGCACGTGTCGCAAATCGTCACAACGTGTGCGGGACGCTGTTCTTCGCCATGGCTCAGCGGATTCCGGGAGGGAGAGCTGTTCAGTATTGCCGTCAGCCACGGAGAGGGCAAGTTCGTCGTGTCGGAGGAGATTGCCGCCCGACTTTTCAGGAACGGTCAGGTGGCGTTCCGGTATGCCGACCCCCATACGGGAGAGCCTACGATGCAGTCGCCGTTCAATCCCAACGGTTCGTTCTATGCAATCGAGGGCATTGTCAGTCCCGACGGACAGATTCTCGGCAAGATGGGACATTCGGAGCGTTTCGAGGAGGGATTGTTCAAGAATATTGCGGGCAACTGTCGTCAATCGATATTCGAGAACGCCGTGAACTACTTCAAACAGAATAAAAGATAACATTACCGATATCGTTGTAAATGTTCCGTAAACTCGATACATTAAAATATGTAATTGCTTAAATATATAACTATGGCTCAATCATATCAAAAGGCGGGAGTCAATCTCGAAGCGGGTTACGAAGTCGTAAGCCGCATAAAACAGCACGTCAGCTCCACGATGCGTTCCGGCACGATGGGCAACATCGGTTCGTTCGGAGGAATGTTCGACCTCAGTGCGCTCAACCTCAAGGAGCCGGTTCTCGTGAGCGGAACCGACGGCGTGGGAACCAAACTGAAGATAGCTTTTGCGCTCGACAAACACGACACCATCGGTATAGATGCCGTTGCCATGTGCGTGAACGATGTATTGGCACAGGGTGCCGAACCGCTCTATTTCCTCGATTACATAGCCGTAGGCCACAATATTCCTTCGAAGATAGAGGCTATCGTGGCGGGTGTGGCCGAAGGATGCCGGCAGGCGGGATGCGCGCTGGTGGGAGGCGAAACGGCCGAGATGCCCGGAATGTACGGCGACGGAGAGTACGATATAGCCGGATTTACCACGGGTGCGGTCGAGAAATCGAAGCTTATAGACGGCAGCAAGGTCAAGAGCGGCGATGTGCTTATCGGAATCAGTTCGTCGGGAATACACTCCAACGGCTACAGTCTTGTAAGAAAAATCGTGGCCGACAACGCCCTCGACCTTAATGAGGCATACGACGAATTCGGCGGCCGGACGTTGGGCGAGGTGCTGCTGACGCCTACCAAGATATATGTAAAACCTGTTCTCGAGGTTTTGCGTCGGGCTGATGTACACAGTATATGTCACATCACGGGCGGCGGCTTCGACGAAAACATTCCCCGTGCGCTCAAGTCGGGACAGGGTTTCTCGATAAATGAGGGTACGTGGGAGATTCTGCCTGTATTCCGCAAGCTCGAGGAGTGGGGCGGCATACCTCACCGCGAGATGTTCAACATCTTCAATATGGGTA
>JAFLRS010000127.1 GCA_022511355.1 Alistipes sp. | reverse complement strand
GGCGGTTCGGGCGATTTCTCAATCCGAAACGACAAGGTGAAGTACGTCTTCCGCGAGGATGAAGATATCGTCTTCATTCCCGTGAAGAGCAACATCCCCGAACGCGAATGGGAGATTTCGGAACCTACCGGCGACTGGTGCCACGTGGCCCGCTCCTATGACAATGAAAAGGGTCTCTATCTGGCTGTCGATCAGAACGAGGAGTTGGATATCCGCACCGCGGAGTTCACCGCCGGCGCCGGCAACAAAATCTACACGATTAATGTCCGCCAGTTGGGAACCAGCCCCGCCATTCTGGTCAGCAACAGATTGGTGGATTCGCGCGGAGGCGAATTCGAAATCGAAGTGGTTTCGAATATCCCCATCCGCATGAACAAGCCCAAACTCAACGAGGCTGAGGCCGAAGGCGATGATGAACCGTGGCTTACGACCAACAACAACGGAGAACCCGTTGAACAGTCGACGGCCGAGTCGAAATATTCGTTCTATGCGCTGGCCAACGACAAACCCTATACCCGTTCGGCTACGGTGGAATTCACGGCTGACAATTTGTTGTACCAAAACGTCACCAAGACCTGCACCATTACGCAGAGTACCAATTCGATAAGCACAAGTTCCTCCATGTCCGACAAGATGGCTACCATCGTGAGCGGTTCGGTGGACAACAACGAATTCCAGGGCGGCTCCCCGATAAGCAATTTGTATGACGGCAGGGTCGATCGCGATGACGATGCTTACATCTACCACTCGCGCTGGGGCGGTGCCACATGGCCTATTACCATGCACTTTACGCTCCTGCCCACGCGCGTAAGCTACTTCAAGTACTATTCGCGTTTCAGCGATTCGTCGAACGGCAACCCGGGCGCTTTGGACGTATGGTATCGTCAAAGCGGTTCGCAGGAGTTCATTCCCGTTATGGAGGGAGAGTTCGGTTCTGCGGATAATTCGATGTACGACTTCGAAAAGAAATCCGGCACGCATCGCGCGTCATTCCCCGAGACCTTCGAGAACGTGGAAGAGATAAAAATCACCTTCTACAACGGCAACAACAACCACCTGTCGGGCGTGGAAATCGAATTCTACGAGGATATGTCGCCTGCGGTGAACGAATCGCTGCTCGAGGTGTTTACCGACCTTTCGTGTACCGAACTCAAAGAGGGCATTACGCGTCAGGACATCACCGAGCTGTACAAGACTTCGGGTTATTTGGCTCAGGAGGTTGCGATGCGTCTGTTCAACGGCACCTACCCCGATAACGAACGCGAATTCCGTATCGGCAACTATGAGGCTTACAGCGACGTGGAGGTTATGTACCTCAAGTATCGCACTCGCCGTTACTCGCAGCACGACAACCCGACGGGTATATATGCGGTTCCGGGTCAGAAGCTGCTGGTGTGCGTAGACCACATTCCGGCGGGACACAAAGTGTCGTTGGGTATTGCGGGCGAGAATGGCGACGGATATTCGGCGCGATTCAACGGTTTCGACACCAAAGTCGAACTTATGCCGGGTCTCAATGAGATTACACCTGCATCGGCCGGTATGTGCTATGTAATCAACACGGCATCGAATCTTACGTCGTCGAGCGAATCGGTGAAGGTACACATTTTGCCGGGCTGCGGTACGGTGGAGGGCTATTTCGATATGCGCTATCATACCGACGAAGACTATGTGCGTCTTATCAACAACACTACGGCGAAGTATTTCGTGGCGAAGGGCAAGAATATGATATTCAATATGCATACATCGGTATTGCGTCAGTATGCGCCGACGGGTATTTTGTCGGGACTTTCGTCGTGGGACAACATTCTGGGCTGGCAGTTCGAATTGATGGGCATCGGCCGTCAGGTGGATGACAACGGCACATGGGACAGCTGGGACCGCATGGTGGACGAAACGGGCTTCAACAACCATATGATGGCCATTTCGAACAACAATCCCACGTCGTACATGGACGCATCGGATTATCGTATCAACTTCAATTCGTCGTCGGCTATTCCCAAGATTATTTCGCGCGAGCAGCTGCTTAAGGCCGAAGACAATACGTGGGGTCCGGCTCACGAGGCGGGTCATGTCAATCAGCGTGCGATTCTGTGGAAGTCTAACGCCGAATCTTCGAACAACCTCTTCTCGAACTTTGCGATTTACAAGTTCGGCAAGTACGGTTCGCGCGGCAGTGCGCTGTCGGAGATAGCGGGTTGCTTCGCCGACGGTCAGTCGTGGGTGGAGATGGGCGACGCTACCCACATGAACGAATCGACCGAGATACATATGCGTATGAACTGGCAGTTGTGGAACTACTTCCACCGCTGCGGATTCGATCCTCAATTCTGGCCTCGTCTGTTCTATCTGCTGCGGACGAAGTACATTCTGCCCAACGAGATGGCGAGCGCATACGGACTCACGGAGAACAACGGTCTGTGCCAGATGATGTTTGCCGAAGCGGTGTGCGAGGCTGCGCAGATGGACTTCACCGATTTCTTCGAGGTGTGGGGCTTCCTGCGTCCGGTGGATATCACCTACGAGCAGTACGGCAAGGCGCGTTACAACGTGACCGAGGCTATGGTAGCCGATTTGAGGGAGAAGATGTCGAAATATAGCGAGAAGGCGCCTGCGATACAGTATATCGAGGACCGCGACCGCAAGAACGGCGTTCTTTACAGCGAGTTGGGCTACTACACCACCTATCAGAACCGACTGACGGTGAGCGGAACTCCGAGCTACACTCTTAACAACCGTACTTTGAATGTTTCGGGAGCTGCGAACGGCGTAGCGATAGAGGTGCGCGGACCCGAAGGCAGCGACGGTTCGTTGGGCGAACTGCGCTACTTCTCCAACATGACGAACTTCACGATTCCGTCGGGAGTTTCGATGGGCGGCATGACGGTGTATGTGGTTCAGTGGGACAGCAAACGCATAAAAGCCACGCAGAAATAAGGATATAAACCAAAACAAAACATAAACTATTAAAAACAACAAACAAAAATGAAAAAGTATCTTGTTATTTTAGCGGCTGCCATTATGGGCTGGTCGTGCGAAGGATTCGATGATGCTGATTTGAAAAGCCGTCTCGACGATGTCGAGGACCGCGTAGACAGCGTAGAGCAGGAGCTTGCGCAGCTGCGTGAAATGGTTAAGAGCATCAATGACTCTTATGGCGCGCTGGTGGGCGTTATGAATGGCGGTCTGATTACCAAAATTGAAGTTACGGCCGACGGCTATGACATCACGGTACGTTGGAATGAGAACGGCGAGATTCGCGATGAGGTATACGCGGTGAAGAGCGGCGCGAAGGGTGATCCGGGTACGGCACCCGAACTGACTCTCGAAAAGGATGAAGAGTCGGGCCGTTACTACTGGCTTATCGACGGCGAAGAGCCTGCAGGCGGCCGTGTATGGGCTACCGGCGAAAAGGGAGATAAAGGTGATGCTGGCGAAACCGGCGGCACCGGAGCTGCCGGCGGCAAAGGCGATAAGGGCGATGCCGGCCAGAACGGTAAAACTCCTACTCTTGCAGTAAATACGGGTAATACCTACCCGGGCGACGTGTCTACCGGCGACAAATACTGGTGGGTAAGTTATGATGATGGTGCGAACCTCACCACCCCGCAGAATTTCAGCTGGCAGCGTTTGACCGTCTACGACGGAACCTCCTCAGGGGGCGGCGGCGTAGTTACCGTTCAATATGA
>JAFLRS010000126.1 GCA_022511355.1 Alistipes sp. | reverse complement strand
TACTGCAGTTCTCGGTGCTCGACGGCTGGTGGGTCGAGGGCTACAAGGAGGGTGCAGGATGGATGCTGCCCATGAAACGCACCTTCGAGGACCAGCACTTCCAGGATGACCTCGATGCCGAAATGATTTACAACACCATCGAGGAGAAGATAGCGCCGCTCTACTACGAACGCAACGCCGACGGCATACCGCACCGCTGGGTGGAGTCGGTGAAGAAGTGCATCGCCGATGTGGCTTCGAACTTCACCACCAACCGTATGTTCATCGACTACGAAGAGCGGTTCTACAACAAACTCTGCCAACGCAGAAAGAGCCTCTCCGAAAACAACTACAAGGGCGCACGCGAAATTGCGGCATGGAAACGCAAGGTGTCGGCCGCATGGGACAATGTGAAGCTTATCGACGTGCATCGCCCCAACATCGAAACCGAAGCCATCATGATAGGCGAGCCGTACCACTTCGAAGTTACGCTCGACGTGGCCAACCTGCAGCCGTCGGATATCGGCGTGGAGCTGGTAATCGCCAAACAGATAGAGTTCGGTCAGGGAGCGAGCGTGGTGAGAACCGTGGAACTCGAAGCACAAAAGCCGTCGGGCAGCACCGTGACCTACGTTCTGGACTATCAGCCCGAACGCACCGGAATGTTCGACATCGCACTGAGAATCTTCCCCAAGAACGAAAAACTGCCCCACAGAATGGATTTCGCTCTTGTGAAGTGGGCATAACAAACCGAAGAAACGCAAAAACAACATAAAAAATTATGTCAATACTAACATTCGACAAGGGACAACTGGGCAATCTCGAGTATTCGCTTCAGCACGAGATGCTGGCTACGGACCGTCGCGGAGGTTACATGAGCACGACGATCGTAGGTTGCAATACGCGCCGCTATCACGGACTGATGGTTGCCCCGATCGACGACAGCGACCGCACATACATATTGCTGTCGTCGCTCGACGAGACGGTCGTTCAGCACGACCAGAGTTTCAATCTGGCTCTGCACCGCTTCCGCGGAGTGTATGAGCCGCGCGGACACAAGTATATCACCGACTTCCGCTACACGCCCTGCCCCACGATAACCTATCGCGTGGGTGACGTCGTACTGCGCAAAGAGCTGCTATGGATTCACAAACGCACCCAGCTCATGATTCGCTACACGCTGGTCGATGCGCATTCGGAGACCAAACTGCGTCTGCGTCCGTTCTTTGCGTTCCGCGACAAACACGCGCTTACACACGCCAACATGGAGGCCGACGGCCGCTCCTATCCGGTGCCCTGCGGCGTGAAATGCCGTCTTTACGAAAGCTATCCGTGGCTCTACCTCCAGACCAACCGCCCCGATGCCGAATTCATACCCGCTCCCGACTGGTATTACGGCTTTGAATACAGTCAGGAACTGATTCGCGGACACGAGGGCCACGAAGACCTGCTTACCACCGGATACTTCGAGGCGGAGATGAAAAAGGGCGAAAGCATAATCTTCTCGGCTTCGACCGAAGAGATGAAGGATTGCAACAGCATAACCGAATTCTACGAAGCTTCGATAGACCGCCGTACTCACAAAATCGACTTCCGCAGCTGCTTGCAGCACGCTGCGCGTCAGATGATTATACGTCGTCCGGGCAACCGCACCGAAATGCTGGCCGGTTACACCTATCTGGGAGTGGACGGCCGTGCCACCTTCATCGCTCTGCCGGGCATCACTCTCGAACAGGGCCACAAGGAGGACTGCATGGATGTCCTCGACACCATGATACGCGAGATGCGCAACGGCGATTTCGCAGGTTCGGCCTCGGCTCTCCGCGAAGCCGACGCTCCGCTGTGGTTCTTCTGGACACTGCAGAATCTGGAGAAGCACATCGGCGCAAAAGAGCTGTGGAACCGCTACGGCTCGGTGATGAAAGAGGTGCTTGAAGCCTATCGCCGCGGATTCGACGGCAAGGTCGTTCTGCACGAAAACGGACTCGTATGGGCATGGGACGACGAACGTCCTCTGACGTGGATGAACACCCAGCTCGACGGTCAGGCACTCATCCCGCGCCGCGGTTATGCGGTCGAAATCAACGCTCTGTGGTACAATGCGGTATCATACACGCTGGCCCTGGCAGCCAAATGCGGCGACAAAGAGTTCACCGCCCGCTGGAAAGGTATGCCCGCCAAGACCAAAGCGTCGTTCATGGCCAAATTCATGGCTTCGGACGAGGGCTATCCCGCCGATTACGTGAACGACAGCGGTGCCGATATGTCGCTGCGTCCGAATATGATAATCGCCTTCGGTCTCGACTACACGATGTTCACCGAAGAGCAGATGTTCGACATGGTGCTGAACGTCCGTCAGCAGCTGCTTACGCGCCGCGGACTGCGCACGCTGTCGCCTCTGCATCCGGCCTACGATTCGGGCGAGCAGGAGGACTGGATTTCGCGCGAAAAGGCCCGCATGAACGGAGCCGTATGGTCGTGGCCTCTGATATTCTACATCCGCACGGGCTTCCGTCTGCGCGGAGCGGATTTCCTGCCCACGGCTCGCGAAATAGTGGAGAGCTTCGAAGATGAACTGCCTACGGGATGCATCGGTTCGCTGCCCGAATATCACGAACCCGACCCCCCGTTCGCACCCCGCGGTTCGGTGTCATCGGCTCTGAGCGTCGGCGCGATGCTTCAGATTCTGGACACCATCGACCGTTACGAGAAACCCCGACGCGCAAAAAAAAGCGCGGCAGCAAGCAAGAAAACAGCTAAAAACAGATAGTCATGAGAGTATTAATGTTCGGATGGGAGTTTCCTCCGCATATAGCCGGAGGACTCGGCACGGCCTGCTACGGCATGACCCGCGGACTGGCCCGCAACGACGTGGAGGTTACATTCGTAATGCCACGCGCATCGGGCGATGAAGACCAGCGGTTCGTGCGCGTGGTGAATGCAAGCGACGTGGAGGCCGTGTACGGTGGCATCGGCGAGGGTGTCGATGACATCATGAGCAAGGTTTCGTTCATCCACATCGACTCCAATATGGTACCCTACATCTCGCCCGAAGAGTACAAGTCGTATCACGATGAGTATGTGAAGACCGGACAGAAGCGTTGGGAAACCGGCGACGTGTGGACGCAGCGATATACATTCTCGGGCAAATACGGCGCGAATCTCATGGAGGAGGTTGCGCGTTATGCGATGGTTGCGGCTCAGGTAGCCCGCGATTTGGAGGGTCAGTTCGACGTGATTCACGCTCACGACTGGCTTACCTACTTCGCCGGCATAGCCGCCAAACGCGTTTCGGGCAAACCGCTGGTGGTGCATATGCACGCCACCGAATACGACCGCAGCGGCGAGAATATCAACAGGCAGACCTATGCCATCGAACGTGCGGGAATGCACGCCGCCGACCGTGTGATTGCGGTGTCGAACCTCACGCGCAAAATCGTAATCGAGAAGTACGGCGTACCTGCCGAAAAGGTCTTTACGGTACACAATGCGGTGCGCTTTGCCGAAAACAGCGAAGACAATGCACCCGAACGCGGAGTCGAAGACAAAATTGTCACCTTCCTCGGCCGAATCACCTATCAGAAAGGCCCCGATTACTTCGTGGAGGCCGCGGCGAAGGTGCTGAAACGCGTTCCCAACGTGCGCTTCGTGATGGCCGGTTCGGGCGATATGATGAACCATGTGATTCGTCGCGTGGCTCGTCTGGGCATCGCCGACCGATTCCATTTCACGGGCTTCCTGCGCGGCGAGGATG
>JAFLRS010000125.1 GCA_022511355.1 Alistipes sp. | reverse complement strand
CGGGTCTCAACTACGTAAGCTGTTCGCCCTATCGCGTGCCCATCGCACGTCTGGCGGCGGCACACGCAGCTCTCAAGGAGAAATAGAATCGGCGCACGGCCGTTTAAGCGAACAACCCGAAGCTCGAAAGCTTCGGGTTGTTTCGCGTTATTGCAGCACCGCCTGCCGGTGCGTGATTTCGGAGTTCTCTTTTTGCGGAGTCTGAATCGGCATTATCAGTTTCGAGGTGTCGTATCCGAGCTGCCGTGCGGTTTCGAGTATTTGCGACATTCGTTCGGGAGGCAGAGTCGGCGTTCGCGACATTATCCACAGATATCGGGGCGAACGGCTGCCTATGAGCGCCCAGTCGTAGTCGTTGCCGAGGGCGAGAATGTCGTAATCGGAGTAGAAGAAGAGGAAAAACGACACGCGCAGATGACCGGGTACGGAGGTCGTTTTGGCTTTGCCGTTGGATTCGTGGAGTCGTCCGTGCCGTCGGTCGTAGCCTCGGTTTATGACCTTGACGGTGCCGTCGTCGTTGAGGATGTATTCGGCTGTGACGTAATCGAGACCGCGTTCGAAGCGGTGGTCGAAGCGGGCGATTTCGTACCATCGGCCCAGATAGCGGTCGAGCTGAAAGTTGCAGACCGGTTGGTGAGTTTCGGTGCGGTGGCTGCTGAATCCGTAGGCCGTGCCGGCCACAATCACCGCTATAAGCAGAAGAGTAAACATAGCAAAAAAACTTTTTTACTCTTCGAACGGCACTTTTCGTGCCGACTTGCAAAGAACGGCAAAAAATCTTAATTTTGCATCCGTAAAATCCTCAGACCGATGTTGCGCAAGTTATCAGCCGTCATTTGTTCAGTCGTCCTGCTTTCGGCGGGGTGGCTCGGAGTCGGGGGATTCACTCTTCTGGCCGCATTCGTTCCTCTTTTGTGGATAAGCGATTCGTGCGACGCTTCATGGCGTTCGTGGCGGCGCGTCTTCGGATGGGCGCTGCTCACGTTCGTGCTGTGGAATGCCGCTACGGTGTGGTGGGTGTGGAATGCCACGTGGGTGGGACCCATAGCGGCCACGCTGGCCTCCTCGACCCTCAATATGATTGCCTTCATGCTATATCATACGGCGGCCAAACGCTCCTCGAAGCTGTTTGCATATGTGGTGTTGGTTTCGGCGTGGATAGCCACCGAATATTGGTATACGGTGGGTGAATTTTCGTTCCCGTGGCTGATTCTGGGCAACGGATTCTGCGAGGTTCCGTGGGCCGTGCAGTGGTATGAGTATACGGGAGTCTTCGGAGGTTCGCTGTGGGTGCTGCTCTCCAACATTCTGATTTTCGAGAGCCTCAAACAACGCAAAAAGATTGTGGCGGCTGCGGCTGCGGCGGTGGCGGTGCTGCCTTTGGCGTTGTCGCTGCTCATCTACTTTACATATTCGCACCATCTGAGTTCGGAACGCATCCGCGTTTCGGTGGTCCAGCCCAATGTGGATTGCTATGAGAAGTTCGGAAACACGGCGGCTGAACAGCGTCGGAATCTGCTGGAGCTGCTGCGCGAGACTCCGGCCGACGTGCAGTTCATAGCCATGCCCGAGACGGCTCTCCCCGACAGAGATATGGATGAAGCCCGTCTCGACAGCGAACCGATGCTCGATTCGATAGCTTCGATTCTGCGTGCGCGGGATTCGAAGGCTACGGTGGTTACGGGAGCGAGTACGGTGCGGTTCTACGGCGGCCGCAAACTTACGAAGACGGCCCGTTATATGCGCGGCGGATTTTGGGATATCTACAATTCGGCCATAGCCGTTACGGCCGACGGTCCGCAGGGGGTCTATCACAAATCGCGTTTGGTTATCGGGGTGGAGAAGACTCCGTTGCCGAAACTCTTCGAGTGGCTCGAGTTTTTAGTCATCGATTTGGGCGGAACGGTGGGTCAGCTCGGAGTGGGCGACAAGGCCGAGGTCTTTGCCTCGGGCGAGGGCGATACGGCTGTCGAAGTTGCGCCTGCGATATGTTATGAGGCTCTTTACGGCGACTTTATGGGCGGATTCGTGCGCGAGGGTGCGCAGGCTCTGCTGGTGATTTCGAACGACGGCTGGTGGGGCGATACTCCGGGTTACAAACGTCTGTTCGCGTTTTGCCGTCTGCGTGCGGTCGAACATCGCCGGGCCGTTGCCCGCAGTGCGAATACGGGCATATCGGGCTTTATCGACGAGCGCGGCGACGATGGCGAACGTATGGGCTGGGACGAGCGCGGAGTGCTGACCGGAACCGTTACTCTCAACGACAAAACCACATTCTATACGCGTCACGGCGACTATCTGGGCCGCATCGCCGAACTGCTGATGCTGCTCTCGATGCTGGGACTTTTCGCCGATACGGTGCGCCGCCGCATACATACGGCATCAACCGCCGCCGAAGGGTCTTCGCGACGCCGTTCCCGACACTGAACAATTAAATTTTCACTATATGAACTACGCACAAACCCTCGAATTTCTCGACTCGGCAATGTCCTCCTTTCAGCAGAAGGGTGCCGCAGCCTACAAGCCGGGACTTGACCGCATCGCCGAATTTTGTCGTCGCACGGGCAATCCCCAGCGCAACTTCTTCACGATTCACGTTGCGGGCACCGACGGCAAAGGTTCGGTATCGTCGATGCTGGCTGCGGTGCTGCAGTCGGCAGGCTACCGCACGGGACTCTTCACTTCGCCCCACATCCACGAATTCCGCGAACGCATTCGTGTGGACGGCGAGATTATCCCCAAACAGAAGGTGGTGAATTTCGTGGACAAATATCGCGATGCGATGGTCGAGGTGGGGTTGTCGTACTTCGAGATGACGGCGGCTCTGGCGTTCGACTACTTCGACCAGAGCGACGTCGAGGTGGCGGTCATCGAGACCGGACTCGGCGGTCGGCTCGATGCGACCAACATCATTACGCCTATTCTTAGCGTGATTACCAACATAAGTCTCGAACACGCCGACCTGCTCGGCTCGACGCTCCCCGAAATCGCGGGCGAAAAGGCCGGAATCATCAAGAAGAGCATTCCGGTGCTGATAGGCGAACACAATGAAGCGTGCGACAGCGTATTCGAGAGCCGCGCCGCCGAACTGAAATCGAAGGTGGTATATGCACAGGAGTCGTTTTTGCTTTCGGAATCGGCGCCGTTCGAGAACGGCAGCCGTTTCAAGGTCGTCCGCACCCGCGACGGACGTGTTTACGACCTTGTGGTGGACCTTGCGGGCGAATATCAGCGCAAGAATATAATAACCGTATGTGCGGCCCTCGATTTCCTTCACGAGGAGACTCCGCTTACGATCAGCCGTCGAGCTTTGCGCGAAGGTCTGCGGACGGCGGCTGCCGATACGGGTCTGCGCGGACGCTGGCAGAAGATTTCCGATTCGCCGGCAGCGGTTTGCGATACGGGCCATACCGACAAGGCTTTCGAGGAGATAACGGCCCAGTTCGACAATTCGGAGTACAAGCGTGTGGTGGCGGTTTTGGGATTTGTGAAGGATAAGAGCATCGAGGGCATTGCGGCTCATCTGGCGTCGGTGCGCAAGCCTTTGGAGATTATTTTTACGCGTCCGTCCGTGGAGCGGGCTATGGATTTCGACCGCATACGCGAAGCGGTAGCCGGAACCGGTCTGAACTGCGAGTATTGCGACACGGTAATCGAAGCGTGTCGTCGTGCGCGTGAAAAGGCGGATGCCGACGATATGATTTTCATTGGCGGCAGCACCTTTGTGGTGGCCGAGGTATTGTCTTCGATTCAGCAGTTCGCGTCCGTCTCTTAAC
>JAFLRS010000124.1 GCA_022511355.1 Alistipes sp. | reverse complement strand
CCATATCCTGCACCTTGCAAATCTTCTCGGCCATCGTTATCGACAGCGAACCTGCCGTAACGGTGAAGTCCTGCGCATAAATGTAGACCAAACGGCCGTTAATCGTACCGTAACCGGTCACCACGCCGTCGCCGAATGTATGCTTCTTATCCATGCCGAAATCGGCACAGCGATGCGTTACGAACATATCGAACTCCTCGAAACTGCCTTCGTCGAGCAGCATCTGGATGCGTTCGCGAGCCGTATACTTGCCTTTTTCGTGCTGTTTGTCGATAGCCTTCTGACCGCCGCCCAAACGCGCCAACTCACGGTTCTCAATCAGTTTCTCGACCTGTTTCTGAATTTCGCTCATAGTTTTTCTTCAGATATTCGGGTTATTACTTGTTCTTGTCTTCGCACAGCTCGGTAAGTATGCCCTGAGTCGATTTCGGATGCAAAAATGCAATCGTCATGCCCTCAGCTCCCTTGCGGGGTACCGCGTCGATAAGACGCACGCCCTTGTCGGCCGCATCGGCCAGCTGCTCCTCGATATTCTCGCACGCAAGCGCCATGTGATGAATGCCTATGCCGCGATTCTCGATATACTTCGCAATCGTCGAATCTTCACTCGTAGGCTCAAGCAACTCGATCTTCGTCTGACCGAGCTTGAAGAATGCCGTGCGGACCTTCTGGTCGGCAACCTCCTCGATGGCGTAACATTTCAAGCCGAGTACATTCTCCCAATAGGGAATCGCTTCATCAAGGCTCTTAACGGCTATGCCAAGATGTTCGATGTGTGATACTTTCATAGTGTCTGTTATAGTTTTTGGTTATTGTTGCAATATATCATCAGCGCGATTTTGCGGCAGTGACTAAAAATCACACAAAGATAAACCTTTCTTTTCGAATATTAAAGGTATCGCGATATTTTTTTGAAAATATTTTCACCCCGCGCAATCAGCGCGCAAACTGCACGCAAACCGGCCTTTTCAACCCTATCCCGCGACCCGTCGCTCTCAGACTCCCGTCCTCCGGCGAAACAGCGTAAACCTCCACCTCGTCGGTATCGCGGCAGGCACACAACAACCATCGGCCGTCGGGCGTTATGTTGAAATGACGCGGATGAGCCCCAGTAAAACAATATCCCGCCACGGTCAGCTCGCCGCTCTCGCCGTCCACCGAAAAAATCGAAATGCCATCACCCTTCAAACGGTTGCTCGCATAAAGATAACGGCCGTCGGGACTCAAATGTATGTCGGAACTGCCACGGCCGTCATAAGGGTCCGCATCCACAACCTGACGCACGGCAAGCGCACCCTCCTCACTCACGTCGAATACCGTAATCAGACCCGACAGCTCGCCTATCACATAGGCATGGCGGCCCGATGCATCGAAAACAATGTGACGCGGACCGTAATCGGCCTGCACATCGGCACTGCACGCCGATGTCACCGAACATCCGTCCTCGGATACGTCGAAAACAAGTATGCGGTCGGCACTGAAATCGCTCGCATACAGATGACGGCCGTCCGGAGAAAATACCGCGCAATGCACGTGCGGAGACTCCTGACGTTCGGCATCGGGACCGCCCGCAGAACCCTCGAAAAGCTGCGAAAGAGGCTCCAAAGCCCCATCAACCCCCAATGGCAGAACACTCATCGAACCGCCGACATAGTTGGCCGTAACGGCTATCTTCCCGTTGGTGGAAATGTAACACGGCGCTGCTCCCTGCGTCGCACCGCCGTTTATCGCCCGAAACGAACCGTCACGACGGTCGAAACGCAGAGCGCATACCCCGGCGTCGCCGCTCTCCAACTCGTTCACCGCATAAATCATCGAACCGTCTTCGGAAAATACAAGGTACGAAGGATTCACAGCACGGCAACTGTCGAGCAACTCGATCTCGCCCGTCCGAAGGTCCAACGAACACGAATAAAGACCCTCGCTGCCGGTATCGGTATAGGTGCCCACAACCATCATCAAACGGTCATCGCTGCGGCCGCAACCCGAAAAAACAATGCATACGGCCAGACTCAATAATATGTTTTTCATCTTATTCGCCATTAACTGACGCAAATCTACTAATTTTTTCCGCGCACCACGCAACACCGTTCCAAAAAAAATGGTTATCTTCGTTCCCGTAATACAACATTGTCACCGCATGAAACGACTCCTCTTAACCATACTGCTGTCGGCTTCGATGCTCGCAACGGCCGCCGAGGCCGTCGCACAACGCATCGCATACGGCGAACGAACACCCAAAATAAAACTCAAAAAGTGCAAATGGCTCGATGATGCAGTACCCCAAGACGGCGATTTCCTCTATATAGGTTTCATATACTCCCGCTCCGATACCTGCATAGAACTGTGCGAACGCATAAAAAGACAAGCCGAACAAATGACTCAGAAACCCTGCGTCATATTAGTCACCTGCGAATGCGAAGAGGAAATAGAAGGCCATCTGCGCGAATATCTCGGACCTCAAACCGGCATAATCCTCGACTCGTCGGGACGTATATTCCGCGACTTCGGCATCCGCTACGTGCCCTTCGGAGTCCTAACCGACGCCAAACGACGCGCATTGTGGTTCGGAAACCCCCTCACCGCCGACAGAAACCTCTTCAGAAATATGTCCCAGTCCAACAAATAACAATCTGCCAAAATGTCAGAGTACTCGAAAATAGAACACTACGAACGCGAATATGCCGACCTCCATCACGATACGGCTCTCAACGTCACTCAAGGCGTGGAAAACCAACCCGCCGTCAACCCATATTTCGTGCGCCGCAAACGTCGCCAACTCTCTACACAAGAGTATGTAGACGGTATACTCGCAGGCAATATAACCATACTCTCACAGGCTATAACCCTCATCGAGAGCAATAATCCGCAACACTACCAACAAGCTCAACAAATCATAGAAAAGTGCCTGCCACACTCCGGAAAATCTATACGCATAGGCATAACCGGTGTCCCCGGCGCAGGAAAATCAACCTTCATCGAAGCCGTCGGCAACATGGTGACTTCTCTGCGGCACAAACTCGCCGTACTGGCCATCGACCCCTCCTCCGAACGCAGCGGAGGCTCAATCCTCGGCGACAAAACACGCATGGAAAGCATCTGCACCAATCCCGACGTCTTTATCCGACCCTCTCCCTCCGCAGGCTCCCTCGGCGGCGTCGCCCGCAAAACACGCGAAACTATCATACTCTGCGAAGCCGCAGGATTCGACGTCATATTCATCGAAACAGTAGGCGTAGGTCAGTCCGAAACCGCCGTCCACTCAATGGTCGATATGTTTATGCTCCTGCAAATATCCGGCGCCGGCGACGAACTGCAAGGCATCAAACGCGGTATAATGGAAATGGCCGACATGATGGTGATTACCAAAGCCGACGGCGAAAATATCCACAAAGCACAACTGGCACGCACTCAATTCCGCAACGCCCTACACCTATTCCCTCTGCCCGATTCGGGATGGCGGGCACAAGTATTTACCTGCTCCTCCACCGAAAAAACCGGCCTCGAAGAGGTGTGGAAAGGCGTCGAAGAGTATCTCGACCATACAATGACCAACGGATGGTTCGAAGCAAACCGCAATCGCCAAAACAAATACTGGATGTACGAAACCATAAACGAAGCTCTCAAAGGCGATTTCTATCGCAATCCGCAAATAGAAGCACGCATAGAAAGCGTCGAACAAAAAGTACTCAATGCCGAAATGAGTTCGTTTATCGCCGCAAAAGAACTTTTAGATCTTTATTATTCAAAAAAATAGGAAACTATTTTTTTGAATAATTTCCCCCTCACTTTTGCAAAAGTGAGGGGGAATATTTCTCTTTCATATTTACATTCCCCCTAAATCCCCCTTTGTCAAAGGGGG
>JAFLRS010000123.1 GCA_022511355.1 Alistipes sp. | reverse complement strand
TCGGCCACCTTCACCGAGATTACGGCCGTCAGACCTTCGCGGAAGTCGTCGCCCGAGATGTCGAATTTGAGTTTCGAGAGCATTCCCGAATCGTCGGCGTACTTCTTGAGCGTGCGGGTGAGAGCCATACGGAAGCCGGTGAGATGAGTACCGCCCTCGATGGTATTGATGTTGTTCACGTAGGAGTGGACGTTTTCCGAGAAGGAGTCGTTGTACTGCATGGCCACCTCCACCGGAACGCCGTTCTTTTCGGTATCGAGATAGATTATCGATTCGATGATGGGTGTTCCGCGTGTTGCGTCGAGATAGCGGACGAACTCTTTGAGGCCCTGTTCCGAATAGAAGTGTTCGCTTGCGAACTGACCGTTTTCGTCGGTGCGGCGGCGGTCGGTGAGGGTGAGGTGAATGCCTTTGTTGAGGAAGGCGAGTTCGCGCAGACGGTTGGCCAGAATATCGTATTTGTATTCGGTGGTATGGGTGAATATCGAGCTGTCGGGTTTGAAGGTGATGGTGGTTCCGCGGTCGTCGCATTCGCCCGTAACCTCGACCGGCGAGGTGGGCGTACCTTTGCTGTAGGTCTGTTTGTAGATTTTGCCTCCGCGGTGGATTTCGGCCGTGAGGGATGTGGAGAGCGCGTTCACGCACGACACACCCACGCCGTGAAGACCTCCCGACACCTTGTAGCTGCCCTTGTCGAACTTGCCGCCGGCATGGAGTACGGTGAGGACGACTTCGAGTGCTGATTTGCCCTCTTTTTCGTGGAAGTCGGTAGGGATGCCGCGACCGTTGTCGCGCACGGTTATGGAGTTGTCCTCGTTGATATAGACCTGAATATCGGTGCAATATCCTGCGAGGGCCTCGTCGATGGAGTTGTCCACAACCTCGTAGACCAGATGGTGGAGTCCCTTTTCGCCGATGTCGCCGATGTACATGGCCGGTCGTTTGCGAACGGCTTCGAGTCCTTCGAGGACCTGTATGTTGGAGGCGGAATACTCCTCTTCCTGTCTTTTGATTTGTTCTTGTTCGGTACTCATTGTCAAATTTTCACGTGTCAATAAAACGTACAAATATAACTCTAATTTGCGAAAACTGCAACTCCGACGACCGATTTTCTCGTTTTAACCGTGCTAATTTGCCTTTGTTGTTAAAAAATAATCTATTTTTGCAGCCGCAATCGGTCTGTCGGCCGATGAGCTTAAATTCAGCATCAGGTTATGGATTGGTTATCGGGACTCTTTTTCGGCGAGGGCATAGCCCACAACGTATTCACGCTTTCGGTGGTGATTACGGTCGGGTATCTGTGCAGCAAAATAAAGATAAAAAACGTTTCGTTAGGTGCCACGTGGATTCTCTTCGCGGGCATTGCGGCGAGTCATTTCGGCATGGTTCTGGACCACGCCACACTGCATTTTATCAAGGAGTTCGGACTCATTCTCTTCATCTTTTCGATAGGTTTGCAGGTGGGCCCGGGATTCTTCTCCTCGATAAAGCACGGAGGCATGAAACTCATCATGTACGCCGCCCTTACGGCGATTGCCGGCGTGGCCGTCACATATGTAATCCATTTGGTGAGCGGAACTCCGCTTCAGACCATGGCGGGAGTGATGTCGGGAGCCGTCACCAACACTCCGGGTTTGGGTGCCGCGCAGCAAGCCTACTCCGACACCACGGGACTCGAAGACCCCACGATTTCGATGGCCTATGCGCTCACCTATCCGCTGGGCGTGGTGGGCGTGATAGCATCGCTGATACTGCTCCGCTACGTGATGCGCATCGACTTCAAACGCGAGGACGAAGGTCTGAAAGAGCTTAACAACGAAAACAAACTTGCGGCGACATTCTCGGTCGAGATGACCAACGCCACCCTCGAAGGCAAAAGCGTGGGTGCGATTCGCGCGCTCATCAACCGTCAGTTCGTGATTTCGCGCGTGGCGCACGCCGACGACTCCATAATCATCGCCGATGCCGATACGCTGCTCAAAGTGGGCGACCGTCTGCTCATCGTAAGTTCGGCCGAAGACCGCGAAGCCATAGCGGCATTCACCGGACGCGAAATCGACATGAACGACAAACAGTGGAAAGCGTTCGACAGTCAGCTCGTCTCGCGGCGGATAGTCATCACCCGCTCCGAAATCAACGGCAAACGCTTTGCCGACCTGCGTCTGCGCACCAAGTACGGAATAAACATCACCCGCGTGAACCGCGCCGGCGTCGATTTGATTCCCTATCAGGGCATGGAACTTCAACTCGGCGACAAAGTGATGGTCGTGGGCAACGAAAAAGCGGTCGAAAAGGTCGCCGACCTGCTCGGAAATTCGCTGAAAAAACTGCATCAGCCCCACATCCTCACCCTCTTTCTGGGTATAGCTTTGGGCGTGGTTCTGGGCTCGATGCCGCTCTTCAACATCCCGCAGCCGGTCAAACTGGGACTCGCGGGAGGTCCGCTCATCGTGGCTCTCATCTTCGGACGCTTCGGAACTCATCTCGGACTTATAACCTACACCACCGTCAGCGCCAATCTCATGCTGCGCGAAGTGGGCATCTCGCTCTTTCTGGCCTCGGTGGGCCTCGGCGCGGGCGACGGATTCGTCGAAACCCTCGTCAATGGCGGATATGTATGGATAGGCTACGGAGCCATAATTACGATTGTGCCCGTTCTGTTAGTGGGTCTGCTGGCCCGATTCGTCGGAAAAATGAACTTCTATACCCTCACCGGTATGCTGTCGGGAAGCATGACCGACCCCGTGGCTTTGGCCTTCTCCAATTCGATGTCGGGCAACGATATGCCTTCGGTGAGCTACGCTACGGTATATCCTGCGGTGATGTTTCTGCGCGTGGTACTCGCGCAGTCAATGATTCTGTTCGCACTTTGATGCCGCAGGGCACTCTTCGCAGGAACAGGTGCAGCCTCCGCTGCGGCCTTTCAATGCCCTTGCCGCCTTCCGTATTATGAACGCGAATGCCGCCGCCGCTATGGCGGCCGTTGCTGCATACTGCCACATCATGACAACAGATTTATAAGGTTGTATAGCGCGAATGAAGCGAGCCATGCCACGGCGGTGCTGTATGCTACCGAAGCTGCCGCCCATCGCCGTCCGGCTTCGGAGGCTATTGCGCCCACGGTGGCCATGCAGGGGAAGTAGATGAGTATGAAGAGCAGGAACGCAGCCGCCGACGCACGGTCGAAATCGCCGCTTGCGAGCAACTGACGCTGCAATGCGGGCGAAGCATCCTCGCCGTCGGGTTCGCCGTCGGTGTAGAGGACGCCCATCGTGCTTACGATAATCTCCTTGGCAGGCACCCCTGACAACAGAGCCACACTCCCTTTCCAATTGATGCCCAACGGAGCGAATACCGGTTCGCAAAGGCGTCCGGCACGTCCGAGATAGGAGTTTTCATAGTGTTCGGCTTTCGAAACCGAACCCTCCGAGAGCGGAAAGTAACTCAGAAACCATACCGCCACCGAAGCGGCGAGAATCAACCCTCCCATCTTGCGCAGATACTGCGAACATTTGCTCCACATATGCATGAGAGTCGCTTTGAGCGTGGGCATACGGTAGGGCGGCAGCTCCATTACGAAAGGAGTTTCGTCCACGGGGAACATGAACCGCCTCATGAGTCGGGCGGTGATTACGGCCACCACCACGCCCGCAACATAGAGAGCCGACATCACCAGACCCGCGTGCGGAGCGAAAAATGTGCCCGCAAGCAGTATGTAGATGGGCAGACGCGCACTGCACGACATGAAAGGCGTAATGAGTATGGTTATAAGACGGCTGCTGCGGCTTTCGATGGTTCGGGTGGCCATTATGGCGGGGACGTTGCATCCGAATCCCATGATGAGGGGTATGAACGACTTGCCGTGCAGACCTATGCGGTGCATCACCCTGTCCATGATGAATGCGGCCCGTGCAAGATAGCCCGAATCCTCCATGAACGAGAT
>JAFLRS010000122.1 GCA_022511355.1 Alistipes sp. | reverse complement strand
TCTGGGTTGCGGTGGTCGAGTGAACGGTGGTCATAAGACCGTCGGTGATACCGAATTTCTCGTGGAGCACCTTAGCTACGGGAGCCAAGCAGTTGGTGGTGCAGGAAGCGTTCGAAACGATCTTCTGACCTGCATAGGTATCGGTGTTCACGCCGCATACGAACATGGGAGTAGCGTCCTTCGAGGGAGCCGACATAACCACATACTTCGCACCTGCAGCAAGGTGAGCCTGAGCCTTCTCCTCGGTGAGGAACAGACCGGTCGATTCAACCACGTACTCTGCGCCTACCTCGTTCCATCTGAGCTGTGCGGGGTCTTTCTCGGCGGTTACGCGGATAGCCTTGCCGTTCACGATGAGCTGGCTGTTCTCCACGTTGTAGTCGATCGTACCCTGGAACTGACCGTGCATCGTGTCGTATTTGAGCATATAAGCCAAATAGTCTACGGGGCAGAGGTCGTTGATGCCCACTACATCATACTTGTCAGTCTGCGTGCAGGCTGCGCGGAATACCATACGGCCGATACGTCCGAAACCGTTGATACCAATCTTGATTTGTGCCATAATTGTAAAAGTTTATAAGTTTAGAGTGATTTGAATTCGTTTATATTCTGTTTCACGTTTCACCGCAAAATTATAAAATTTGCAACGATTCACCAAATATAATTTCGGATTTTTTAACGCGCATCAGGTTTTTCCCGTATGCGGGGCGGCTACTTCACTATACTGCCTTTGGCCCGCTTGGCCATCGCCGACGCAAAGACGAAATCGTTAAGCTCGGCGTTGTCGGCTTGCAGTATATTGTCTTTCGAACCCTCCCACCATTTGCGGCCTTCGTGGATGTAGACGATTTTCTCGCCTATCTCCATCACCGAATTCATGTCGTGGGTGTTGATGATGGTCGTAATGTTGTATTCGCGCGTGATGTCGTGAATCAGATTGTCGATAACCACCGAGGTCTGCGGGTCGAGGCCCGAATTGGGTTCGTCGCAGAAAAGGTAGCGCGGATTCATGACTATCGCCCGCGCAATGGCCACACGCTTAATCATGCCGCCGCTCAGCTCCGAAGGATAGAGGTGTTCGGCATTCTCGAGACGCACGCGGTTCAGACAGAACCGTACACGTTCGAGCTTCTCGCGTTCCGACCGGTCGGTAAAGAGGTCGAGCGGCAGTTTGACGTTCTCGACCACGGTCGAAGAGTCGAGCAGCGCTCCTCCCTGAAAAATCATGCCTATATCGCGCCGGATGGCTTTGCGCTCCGAGAATCCCAATCCCGAAAAACATACGTCATCGTAGCTGATGCTCCCCGAATCGGGACGATGCAGACCCACCAGCGTCTTGAGCAGCACGGTCTTGCCCGAACCGCTCCGGCCGATGATGAGATTGGTCTTGCCGGTCTCGAATTCGACCGAAATGTCCTTGAGTACCTCGCGGCCCTCGAACGATTTGAATATGTGTTCGCACTTTATCACGTCAGCAGCAATTGTGTAAGTATGAGGTTGAAAATCATTATCACGATGGAGCTTATCACCACAGCCCGCGTCGAAGCCTTGCCCACCTCCAGCGAATTGCCCTTGGCATAATAACCGCAAAAGGCCGAAATCGAAGTTATGATGTAGGCGAAGACGGCTATCTTGATAAGCGAATAGATTACCGACCACAGCCGGAAATCATAGAGCAGACCTTCGATATAGTCGTCGGGAATCATGATGCCCGTCAGCGTCGCTATGCCGTAACCTCCCAGCACACCTATCATGATGCTCAGCAGCGTGAGGAACGGAAAGAAAAATACCGTGGCTATAATCTTGGGCAAAATAAGGTACGAAGCCGAATTTATACCCATAATCTCCAATGCATCTATCTGCTCGGTAATGCGCATGGTACCTATCTCGGAAGCAATGTTCGAACCCGCCTTGCCCGCAAGAATCAGAGCCACCACCGTCGAGGAAAACTCCAAAGTCATGGTCTCGCGCGTAGCGTAACCTATCAGATACTGCGGAATGAACGGCGACTCCAAACTTATCGACATCTGCAACGTGATCGCAGCTCCGATAAATACCGAAATAATCGCCGTAAGACCTATGGAGTCGAATCCGAGAGCCTCCATTTCGTACACCACACGGCGACGGTAAATCGAAACCTTCTCGGGCTTCGAAAATACCTTCCCCATCAGCATGAAATATTCGCCTATCAGTCCGAAAATCTTAAACATACGCTATTCTGTAATATTTTCGATGGTTCTTTCTTCTCTTAATTTGTTCCGGCGAATAGGATACCTTTTTCTATTCCTTTTTATTCGGTTCCTCTTCGAAATCGACATATTCGCCCACATCGTCGTTTATCTTCTTGGCGGGAGCGGCCGAAGTGCGATATACACTCACGTCGCCCTCTTCCTTTTCGCCCGCGCCGCCGCGACCCGCATTCTCTCCGAATTGCCGCTCCATACTCCTGCGCACCTTGCGCAGACGCCACAACAGCAACAGCAGCGACAATGCCCCCAGCAGCACCAGCACGATGAAGGCTCCGGCCACGAATCCGAACAGCGGCGGACAGGCCACGGCCAGCGCAATCAGAATCACGCAGGTAATGGGATTGCGGCGCACGAATCCGAACAGCGATTCGAATATTATGGTAAACCAGTTCATCTGCAAATGACTTCGGGCAGGTTTTCGTCTGCAAAGATAATCAAAAAAACTAATCCGTCACCGCCGCAGCCACCGTATTCGCCACCAATGAGCGCAAATGCACCACGCTGTGACCTGCGGCAGGATGCACGCAGTTGGTGAGCAGTATGACGGCGATATCGTTGTCGGGGTCTATCACTATCGAGGTGCCGGTGCTGCCCGTATGACTGAACGTATCGTCGCTGAACAAATCGCCGCAGCACGAACCGTAGGCCGTACCTATATCCCAACCCGGAGTGCGTCTTAATCCCCGTGTCGCACGCGGTTCGCGGCACATGGTCTGCACGGCGAGGGGCGACAGTATTCTTACTCCGTCATGACATCCGCCCTCGAGCAGCATCGTGCAGAACAGAGCTATGTCGTCGGCGGTGGAAAAGAGGCCGGCATTGCCGCTCACGCCGCCCAGCAAATCGCGGGCAAGCGGGTCATGATTGATGCCGCAGAGGAGCTGTCCGTTTTCGAGTTTTTCGGCGGGTGCTATTCTTGCGTTCCATGCGGGTTCCGAATCGGCCCAGCACGGGAGGTCGGCGACACGAATGCGGTCTGAATCGGCATCATAGCGGCAGGGGATGTAGTCGGTGTGATTCATGCCGAGCGGAGCGAATATATTTTGGCGTGCGAACTCCCGCAGCGACATTCCGCTCACCTGTTCGACTATCTGTTGCAGAGTTATGTAGTTCAGACAGCTGTATCGGAAATCGGTTTCCGGTTCGAAGAGTCGCGTGCAGGAGCAGATATACTGCATGAGTGTTCGGCCGGACGCTTCGCCGAAATCTTGTTGCAGACGCTCTTCGCTCACGTATGCGGGCAGACCCGAAGTGTGGGTCATCAGATCGATTATGCGGATTGTATGTTTATGTCCGTCGGGGCTGCTCCAGTTTTCGAAATCGGGGATATAGTCGGAGACGGCATCTATAAGACGAAGTTTGCCGCGTTCGACCAGAATAAGTATCGAGGTGGCTGTAGCGAGCGGTTTGGTGCAGGAAGCGAGGTCGAAGATGGTATTTTCGGTCATGCGAACTGTTTCGGGCACGAGCTGACGATTGCCATAAGCTTTGAGGCGTGCGATTTTGCCGTGACGTACCACGGCCAGTACGGCTCCGGGGATTTCGCCACGGGCGACGGCGTCTTCTATTGCATTGTCGGCGAGGTCCAGCTGCGACGATGAGAGGCCGACTTTTTCCGGTGCGACTTGCGGGAGCTGCTGTGCGCCGACTGTGGCGGCAATCAGCAGCGATGCTATTGTCAATATGATAGATTTCATAACGCTTCAAAGATAATGAAAATTTTAATACTGAAGATTTTGTTTTCTTTTTCGGTTGTTGCTTTTGGTCGCAAAAGCAACAACAAGCTAAAGCTTTTTTCTTT
>JAFLRS010000121.1 GCA_022511355.1 Alistipes sp. | reverse complement strand
GTATCATCACCGACGTTAAACAGGAGTTGCGTCGTGCCAATGCCCTGAAGGTATCATACGCTTCATCGAAGTCGCTGGGCTACTAAATGTTTTAGTTCGATTATTACTGATTGCGAGCGGCGAAAGACTCTCTCAGGAGGTATTCGCCGCTCGCTTTTTTAACTGCGATTTTCCGGTAAGAATATAACCCCGACAGGTTCTGCGCGAGGCAGACGTCGTGGTTCAGAAGAGTTCCGGCTGACCGAATTCGTGACAGAAGGTCAGGCGATGATAGGGCGAGAGTCCGTATTCGCGAATCGCAAGACGGTGTTCGCGTGTGGGATAGCCTTTGTTGCGGTCCCAGCCGTACATCGGATACTCTTCGGCAAGCCGTTGCATATATTCGTCGCGATGAGTTTTGGCCAGCACGGAAGCGGCCGCGATGTCGGCATAGCGACCGTCGCCTTTGACCACGCAGCAGAACGGAATGCCGAGCGTCGTGCGGAATCGGTTGCCGTCGATTGCGAGGAACTGCGGTTGCGGTTCGAGATGCGCTGCGGCGAGGTTCATTCCTTCGATGGAGGCGTTGAGGATATTGATTTCGTCGATGCGTGCTGCGGTTATCTCCTGCACGTGCCAGGCTACGGCTTCGCGTTCGATGATTTGTCGCAGGAGGTTGCGGTTTTTGGCCGACATCTGTTTGGAGTCGTTGAGCAGCGGATGCGAGAAATCGGGCGGCAGGATGACTGCGGCGGCGAATACGCTGCCGGCGAGGCATCCGCGACCGGCTTCATCGCAGCCGGCCTCGAGGAGTTCGGGATGTAGCGAGTGCTCAAGCATGACGCAAAGATAGAAAAAAATAGATAGCGAAAGCTGATTGAATTATGAAAATTGCGGTTGAGAAACAGACTCCCGTCACGGCGCTTGCAACGCTGATAGCGATTGTAGCGGCGTCGTATACGCGTTACGGTACGGCTCCGTTCGAGAACGAAGAGGTATCGGCGCGCGTAGTGCCTCCGTTGGCGGAGTATCTGTCGGCATTCGGTGCGTCGCATCCCGTGGTTAGCATCATTGCGGCCGCAATCATGACGATAGCAGCCGGCATGATTATCGGAATCATGGTCAGCCGCTTCAATATCTATCCTACGCAGACCTTCATTTCTATGCCTTTGTACGGTGTTGTGGCTTGCGGCATATTCATTTCGCGCGATGCGTTGTCGGCGGCTTTGTCGTCGCTGCTGGCGGCTATGGCGGTCAGGTATCTGGTTTGCGGCTATCTGCGCGAACGCGATTTGTCGTCGATGCTCTATTCCGGATTGGCGGTGGGGACCATGCTGCTGGTATCGCCTTCGGGAGCGGCCTATGCGGTTGCCGTGATGATTGCGGTATTCGTGTTGTCGTTTTCGGCGCGCGAGCTGCTGGTGCTGATGACGGCCGCAGTGTTTCCGCCGGCGGTGTTTTGTTATGCGGTGTGGGCATTCGGCGGGGAGTTTGCGGCTCCCGCGATAAGAATTCGGGAGGCTCTGATTTCGGAATCGGGTGTGGCGACATTCGGCAATGATGCGGTTGCGGCACTCGTGCTGTGCGGTCTGACGGCTTTTACGTTTGTCAGTTCGGCGGTTCTGTTTCAGGCTAACAGATTTATGGTATCGGTAAAATCGAGGGGCATACTTATATATATATTGCTGTTGTCGCTGTTGTCGGCGGCGATGATGTTTTTGCCCTCTTCGACTCCTGCGGCGCTGGCTGTGGCTGCGGTTCCGATGTCGATGATAATGCCTGTGGTATTTATACGTGAAGGAGAACGTCTGTCGGCGATTTTATACCTGTCGTCGGCGGTTGTGTTTGTCTTGCATCTGTTATACTATTAAGGTCGTATTCCGTTTCGGCTCTATGATATTCCAAACGGTGGAAACCTGCAAGAAAGTACAATAAAATATTGGCAGTTTATTTGGAATTATCGTACATTTGTTACGAACAAAAAACATTTTACCACCTGAAGGTGCGTGTCGGAGGTTGGTGCAAGCCGATTTCCGGCCGGTAGCAAAAGTAAAAAAGAGCAGAATATGAAAAAGTCATTGATGAAGCAGGAGCAGCAACCGGTCATTGTGAAGTATGTTGAGGCTCCGAATGCCGGCATAGAGTCGGTTACGCTGTCGCGTTATGCCATCGGGTACGTGCTTCAGGGGACGAAGTACGTCTATTATGGCGATCAGCGATACGCTGTTTCGCGCGGCGATATATTCTATATGGGCGTCGGTCATCACTACATCGAGAATGTCGCCGACGAGAATAATCAGTTCGAGCAGATAATATTCTTTTATACCCCGACCGAACTTCAGCGGATACTTTCGCATCTGAATATAACCTACGGGGTGCAGATAACCAATTCGCATTCGTGCGACCGTTGTCGTGTGCTGGCTCACGTGTCGATGGCGGCCACGCCGAGTTTGCGGAGTTTTTTCGCCAACTGCAACACCTATCTGCGCAACGATTTCTTCAGCAATGACGAAGTTGCGGAGAATATCAAGCTCACGGAGTTGGTCTACATGATTATCTCGCTGAAGGATTGCTGTTTGAAGAGCAAGATTCTGAACAATGTGGATGTCGCGCGCGAGAATTTCGACCAGATTGTCTACGACCACATATTCAAGGATGTATCCATCGAGGAGTTGGCTTCGGCGAGCAACCGTTCGCTCACTTCGTTCAAGAAGGAGTTCAAGCGCCGTTTCGTGATTCCGCCGCACAAATGGTATATACGCCAACGACTTACGCATTCGCGGATGCTGTTGCTTTCGACCTCGAAATCGGTGTCGGAGATAGGCAATGAGTGTGCGTTTCCCAACACGTCGCACTTCATCAAGCTCTTCAAGAAGGAGTATAATGTCACGCCGGCGAATTACCGCAGCGAGCATATGCGGCATAAGAATATGTCGGACAACGAGGTTGCGGAGCTTATTCGCGAACACGATGCGGCGGTAGGTTCCAATTAGGGCGGGGCTTGCGTCCGAAATTGAAAAGGAGTCGAATAACCGGCT
Source organism: Alistipes sp. (assembly GCA_022511355.1). GTDB lineage: Bacteria > Bacteroidota > Bacteroidia > Bacteroidales > Rikenellaceae > Alistipes. The sequence continues at coordinate 1,077 of JAFLRS010000121.1, read as the reverse complement.
CCTTTTTTTGTTGCGGCGGGTGAAGAAAAAACACAATCGGCGACGTTGTACGGCCTCCCGCAAACCTGACACGCCGAAATATCGGATTGCGCAATCCGATATACGGTTTCAGGCCCTTTCTGCAAGCGATTAATAGTTTGGGACGTGTTGTTGTTTTGTCTAATTTTTTATACCTTTGCACTCTAAATGGCTACTCTCGAACAGAGTTGTGGCAGATGAAGGTACGGAATAGAGTATTAATCGACACATAATGTCGGATTAACGATGACAGCAATGAGAAATGTTCTGCTTTTTATAGCTTGTTGCGTAATGCATTTTCGGGTTTTCGGTCAGGCCGAAGTCCCGACATCGCCTCTTCCCGATAATACGGTTCCCTGCGGGGAGTTGTGTTTTTACGGTGTCGATTTTTCGAATGCGCAGGTTTACGGCGCAACGGAATCGGACTTGCAGTTTCTGGCGGCGTTCCGGGGCATAAATTCATTGTTGGTTTCAGACCCCGGGAAGTATAATCTGCGCCGTTTGGTGAACAAGGATGTCGCGGTTTATCCCGTGCCTGCCGACAATCTCAACGACAATATGGATTTCAGCCGTTTCCGGACCTACAATCCGCAGCCTCAGAAGAGGGATTTGACCGAGGTGACGGCCTCATACGAACTGCCTCACCGGTCGGGTACGGGGATGGTGTTCGTGGCGTGGCTGCTCAACAAGGCCAAGGCCGAAGCGGTCTATACGGTTGTGGTGTTCGATGTGGAGAGCCGCGAGATATTGTTCGCCTCCGACGTGGTGAGCCGTGCGGGCGGATTCGGGCTGCGCAACTACTGGGCCAATACGGTTTACGATATAATCAGGAGCGGCGCTTTGGCGAAGAAGATTTCGCGGTCGCTCAAATAAATCAAGGCAATTATATAGTTTAATGTACCAAGTTCGAGAAACGTTTCAGAATGATGCCGGCAGTATGATTGTCATAAGCAACAACATATCTCTTGCCGATGCGGAGCGGATAATCTTTTGCGGCGCGAAGGTCTCGCTGTGCGGGGAGAGCCGCAAGGCGGTGTCGGAGTGTCACGAATTTCTGAA
>JAFLRS010000120.1 GCA_022511355.1 Alistipes sp. | reverse complement strand
TTTGAACTCGGGACCCCTTCATTACGAGTGAAGTGCTCTACCGCTGAGCTAATTCGGCAACATTGCTGCTGCAACCCTCAGGTTGCGGGTGCAAATATGGCAAAAAAAAATTTACCTGCCAACTTTCGTCGGGCGAAATGAGGGAAATTTGCGAAAATTGTCGAATTTTTAACTAATTTTGCCTTGAATAACCGACGTTTCAATCATGATTACTTTTATTGCCTGCCTTCTGTTTTTGGTTGCGGCCTACTTCGGATACGGCCGTTACATGGAGCGTGTTGCGGGCATCGACCCCCGTGCTTCGGTGCCTTCGGAGCGTCTTTGCGACGGCGTGGACTACGTACCCATGCCCCGTTGGAGAGTCTTTCTCATTCAGCTGCTCAACATTGCGGGCGTAGGTCCCATCTTCGGAGCCATACTCGGAGCCTGTTTCGGACCGGTCGCCTTTCTGTGGATAACCTTCGGAGGCATATTCATGGGCGCGATGCACGACTTTCTGTCGGGCGTGATGATTCTCCGCAACGACGGACTCAGCATCACCGAGGTCATCGGACGCTACCTCGGACGCGGAACCAAATATTTCATAAGTCTTTTTTCGATGGTGCTGCTCATTCTGGTGGGGGTGGTATTCATGCGAAGTCCTGCGGGTCTGCTCGGCGAAATAGTGCCTCAACTCTCCTACAATGCGTGGTTGGGAATAATCATCGCCTACTACTTCGTGGCGACACTGCTGCCAGTGGACAAACTCATAGGCCGAATCTATCCGCTGTTCGGTGCGGCTCTCATCTTCATGGCGCTCGGACTGCTCGGAGCGCTGCTCTTCGGAGATTTCCGGATACCCGAACTCTCGCTGACAAACGCACAGCCCGACCCGCAGAAGATGCCATTAATGCCCACGCTCTTTATAACCATCGCCTGCGGAGCCATTTCGGGATTCCACGCCACACAGTCGCCGCTGATGGCACGCTGCGTGCGCAATGAAGGCGAATGCCGTTCGGTATTCTACGGCGCCATGATAGCCGAATCGATAATAGCCCTCATATGGGCCGCCATAGCCATGGCCTTTTTCGGAGGTGCGGAACACCTTGCATCGTCGCTCGCCGAACACGGCAACAACGCCGCATGGGCCGTGAACACCATCTCGCGAACCACGCTCGGAGTCGCCGGCGGCATTCTGGCTCTGCTCGGAGTGGTGGCGGCACCCATAACTTCGGGCGACACCGCATTCCGTTCGGCGCGGCTCATCATAGCCGATATGCTCGGACTCGAACAGCGCAGCCGACTCAAACGTCTCGCCGTCAGCGTCCCCCTCTTCGCCGTCGCCGTCGCCATCTCGCTCATCGACTTCGACGTGCTGTGGCGATACTTCGCATGGACCAATCAGGCTCTCGCAGCCGTCGTCCTCTGGAGCATATCCGTATGGCTCGCACGCGAAAACCGAAACCTGTGGGTCGCACTGCCCGTCGCCATATTCATGACATACGTCTGCGCAAGCTTCGTATTCGTCTCGGAGCAGTTCCTCGGACTCGGAGTCACCGCATGGGCCTACGTCGGAGGAGCCGCAGTCACGGCCGTCATCACAGCCGCCATGTACTTCAAATTCCTGCGTCGCAACAAACTCCAACTCTGAAAAATGTCGCCACGACAACTCAAAATGTCTTCGCGTGCAGCCACGGTTACGGCAACGGCTGTCATCTTCGCGGTCACGGTGCTGCTCAACGCCCTGCAAAAACCGATATTTCTGCTCCTCTACGGAGAACCGGAATTCGGATTCGGGGATTGGGCGGCGGTCGTCGGACACGGACTCACGCTCGACTGCACCGTCGCCGGCTACATAACCGCCATACCCGTAATCGCCGCCATAATCTCGATGTGGCTGCCCTCACGCTTCGCCGCAGCTGCGAAATACACGGTCGCGGCATGGCTCACATTCGCCGCGGTACTCTCGGCACTCGCGTTCACCGCAAATCTCGCCCTCTACGAATATTGGGGATTCCCGCTCGACGCTTCGGTGCTGCAATTCCTCGCAACCCCGCGCGAAGCCGCAGCCAGCGTCACCGCCGCCGATGCCCTCAAAGCCGCAACCGCATTTGCAGCGTGGTTCGCGATTACGGAGTGGTGCTGGATGCGAATCTTGAAGTTGTGGCGGCACGACCGCAACCACGACCGGCGTTCCGCGACTCTGTGGACACTCCTGCTTCTGTTCGGAGCCGCGCTCGACTTTTTAGCCATACGCGGCGGCGTCACCGAATCGGTGGCCAACCTCTCGAAGGCGTACTTCAGCAACAATACGCGGCTCAATCATGCAGCGGTGAATCCGTTGTTCTCGCTGCTGTCGTCGGCCGCCGCGCAAAACCGTCTCGACGAATACGAATTCTTCGACGAAGAGAGCCGCAACCGTATATTCGAAGCTGCCGTCGGCTCCCCGAAGAGCGACGACAGCGAAGAGGAACATCCGACTCTGCTCCGCACCGACCGACCCGACATTCTGCTCATACTGGCCGAGAGTTTCGGTCGTTCGACCGTCGATGAGTATGTCGGCGGCACTCCCGTCGCACCCCGATTCCAAGCCCTCAAGGCCGACGGCATATGGTTCGAAAACATGATTGCCAACTCGTTCCGCACCGACCGCGGAACCGTCGCCGTACTCAGCGCATTCCCCGCACAGCCACGCACCTCGATAATGAAAATGGTCGCCAAAGCGCGGAATCTGCCCTCCATAGCCTCGTCGCTCGCAGAGGCCGGTTACAGCACCTCCTTCGTCTACGGCGGCGACATCAATTTCACCAACACGGCCGCATACCTCTACGGCACGGGCTTCGAACGGCTCATATGGCAGCGCGATATGCATCCGTCGGCAGCACCCGCAAGCTGGGGCTACGACGATGCCGTTACGGCCGACATAGTCTGCGAAACGGTACTCGCTCAGGCCGCCGAAGGACGCAGATTCTTCACCGTATGGCAGACCCTCTCGAGCCACGAACCTTTCGACGTGCCGTTCGAACGGTTCGACGACCCGATGCTCAACTCGATGGCCTTCACCGACGACTGCATAGGCCGTGTTGCAGAGCGTCTGCGCGAAAGCGATGCGTGGGACAATCTGCTCGTCATCATCATAGCCGACCACGCATTCCGATACCCCTACGGCATAGCCGCTCACGACCCCATGCGCCACCGAATACCCATGCTGTGGACCGGAGGCGCAATAGCCCGACCCGCCGTAATAGAAAACTTCGCCTCGCAAACCGACCTCGCAGCCACACTGCTGGCTCAATTGGGTCTGCCCCGCGACCGCTTCATATTCAGCCGCGACATTCTCGACCCGTCGTCCGACAAATTCGGATACTACTGTTTCAACGACGGTTTCGGCATCGTGACCGCAGAAGGAACCACCGTCTGGGAGCGGAACGGCAACGGCGAAGGACGCATACTCTCACCCGCAGCCGACTCACTGCAAATTCTGCGCGGCAAAGCCCTGCTGCAAACCACATTCAAAACCATACGCGAACTGTAATGAAAAATCCGCGACTCACACCCACACCCAATCAGACTTTCGAACTCGAAGGCTTCGGACCCTGCGATTTTGCGGCGGTACTCGACCGTTCCTGCCGTCTGCAAGCCCAAAACCGTATGCAGGAGGCTTGCGACGAACGTTTTGCCGCCGTGCAGCGAATAATCGCCTCTCTGCCCGATGACGAGGAGATTATACTCGAATTCAATCACCGCAACAGCCGCGCGGCACTTCAGCTGCTGCTGGCTTCGGCCGAAGACCACTTCCTCGCCTCCGATTTCGAAATGGCCGCCGCCCTGACCGAACAACTGCTCGAACTCGACCCCGAAGACCGACTCGAAGCAACCACGCTGACGGCATTCTGCTATGTGGCCCTCGGCGAATACGAACTCCTCGATGAAATACTGCCCGACATCGCCGACTCGCAAGCCGAAAAACCGCTGCTCATGTTGTGGGCCGCATTCCGCCGCACGGCCTCGCTGCCCCGAGCCGAACTCGACCTGCTGCGCGAACGGTTCCCCGCCGCAGCCGCAGAGTTCGCACGCGACGACCATCCCGCCGACGAAACATATCTCGCGGGCATCGACAGCGAACGACCCTCGCGCGAAGTGCAGGCACGTCATCTGTGGCTCCGCACCGAACATCTGTGGCAACAGCATTCCGATTTTGCCGACGCTCTGCGCATCGCCTTAAGG
>JAFLRS010000012.1 GCA_022511355.1 Alistipes sp. | reverse complement strand
CAGGCAGGCGAACTCCGATACCTCAATCCCGTATCGGTAGACGTCAAAAAGAAAAAGTATTGCCGCTTCAAAAAACTCGGCATCAAATACGTAGACTACAAGGACGGCGAATTTCTCAAGAAATTCCTCAACGAACAGGGCAAAATCCTGCCCCGTCGCCTCACCGGAACTTCTCAGAAATTCCAGAAAAAAGTGGCTCAGGCCGTTAAACGCGCACGCCATCTGGCTATCCTGCCGTTCGTAACCGATTGTATGAAATAATTCGAGGAGGAGATTATTATGGAAGTCATTCTTATCAAAGACATCGAAAAGCTCGGCTATGCTAACGACATCGTCAACGTTAAGCCCGGCTATGCCAACAACTATCTGATTCCTCAGGGTTTCGCCAAGGCAGCTACCGCTTCGGCAAAGAAAGTCCTCGCAGAAAACCTCAAGCAGCGCGCTCACAAGGATGCCAAAATCCTCGCCGATGCTCAGGCTCTCGCCGAGAAAATCGCAAACCTGCCCCTCACCTTCACCGTTAAGGCTGAAGAGGGTAAAATCTTCGGTGCAATTACCTCGTCCGATATCGCAGAGGCTCTCGCAGCCAAAGGCGTGGAGGTCGATCGCAAAAACATCTCCGTCGAGGGTGTCAAGACCGTAGGCGAATACGAAGCAGTCGTGAAACTTCATCGTGAAGTCAAGGCTGTCGTTAAGTTCTCGGTTGCAGCTGAAGAGTAATACGCGATTAAGCGAATATCAAAATAGTCCGTCGGAAGACGGACTATTTTTTTGCATATACGATATTCTGCTTTAGCCTTTTTGCCGCAAAAGCAAAAAAAGCGGAGCCTTGCAAAAAAAGACTCCGCGTAAAATACAAACAGCAAAACCGCACTATCGCAACTTTATCGTCCGGCCGACAGTATATACGGCATCAGGCTTGACCTTGTTCATACGAGCCAACGACTTAATCTGAATACCGTAGTTCTGCGCCACCTCGACCAACGACTCCTCAGCAGCATATACCGTATGCAACAACTGCGCACCCTCCCAACGCTTGCGCTTGCGCTCGATAAATACTACATCGCCGGCCTTTAATCCCGCACCATCCGCAACCTCGTTGAATTTGCGAAGGCGTTTCGCCCCCACACGGAACAACGACGAAATGTGTTCGTATGTGTCACCCTGCTTCGCTATAATATAGGTAACTCCGTTAGTACGATAAATATCGTAACCGCGATGAGAATTTACCGTCACACGATAATTGTCAGGGTCTACTCCGTCCGATACACCGCGCACCCGCGGCTCGGCTCCATGACCCGACACCGACTGCATACCCTCACCCGAATCGCCCTCCTTGTTCTCGGCATACAAACGTACTCCCTCCTCACGGTCGAACAGATAAAGCTTGTTATCCTCGATAATGCGAATCAGTCGCTCGGCATAATCCGGAGCCGTAGCATAACCCGCCGCCTTCAATCCGCGCGCCCAATGCACATAATCGTCATGCGAATAGACAAAAAGCGAATCGTAACGGCTCTGACGATGATTGCTCAAAAATTCGGCGTGGTCCGTAAACGACTGCTCGGCACTCGAATACACCCGAAAACACTCCTGCGGACGGTCGTCGTCATAATAGTATTTGCGGCCCTTCCAGTCGGTATGGCATTTGATGCCGAAATGGTTGTTCGCCTCGCGAGCCAGCAAACTGTTGCCGCTGCCCGACTCCAAAATGCCCTGAGCCAACGTGATGCTCGCCGGTATGCCGTAATACTCCATGTGGGAAACAGCTATATCCTTGTAACGCTCCACATACTCCTCGGTACTCAACCTCTGCGCCTCGCATACTGACGAAACCGACAATATTAAAATCGCCGAAAATATTGCTTTTTTGGAAATTATCATTATCTTTGCATTTAGTGTCCGATGCAAAGGTAGAATTTTCTGCCGAAAAAAACAATCGGAACAACCAACTTGAACAAAATAATGTTTACCGAAAATGCAATCGGAATCTTCGACCGGTCAGTCGCGGATTACCACCGCTTCGATGACGTAAATCACGAAGCTCAGAACCCTTACGAAAAAGGAACGCTCGACTTCCTCCTCTATGCCAAAAACAGTATCGACGCCGTACAGTGGCATCTCGAAGATATTATACGGAATCCGTCGATAGATCCGGCAGAAGCACTGCTCATCAAACGGCGTATAGATGCACTCAATCAGGAAAGAACCGACCTCGTGGAGTATATCGACTCGTGGTTCCTCAACCGGTACGGCAGCGTAACTCCAAAACCCGATGCCAAAATCAATACCGAAACACCGGCATGGGCCGTGGACAGACTCTCGATTCTGTCGCTCAAAATATACCATATGCGCATCGAAGCCCAAAGAACCGACTCCGATGAACAACAGCGCGCCGCTTGCAACGCCAAACTCAAAGTACTCCTCGAACAGCAGCGCGACCTCTCCACTGCTATCGAAGAACTGCTCGAAGACATCGCCGCAGGTCGCAAATACATGAAGACCTACAAGCAGATGAAAATGTACAACGACCCGAACCTCAATCCGGTCCTCTATGGCAAAAAATAGAGAGCTGCCGGGACATATTCTCGTGCTTCGGCTCTCGGCCATGGGCGATGCGGCCATGCTGCCGCACGCTCTGCGCGCATTCAAAGACGCATACCCGCAAGTAAAGGTCACCGTCGCCTCGAGACCCGCATTCGAACCGTTTTTCCGCGATACGGATACGGATTTCCTCCCCGTCGATCTCAAAAACAGACATCGCGGCATAAAAGGAATTATCAAACTGTCGGACGACATAATCAATATGGGCATCGACGCCCTTGCCGACGAACACGACGTTCTGCGGTCCATAATCCTGCGGACCCTGCTGCGTATGCGCGGAGTGAAAGTGGCGGTAATCGACAAACAGCGGCGCGAAAAAAAACGTCTCGCAAGGCTGCACGCCGCCGGCGCTCCCTTTCTCAAACACACCGTCATACGTTACTGCGACACTCTGCGCAAATTGGGATTCGAATTCCCCGACCCTAAACCCGCCGTCAAAAAACACAGACCCGACCCCCTCTCCGACGGCACCGCCGCAACCAAAGTCGGATTCGCACCCTTCTCGGCTCATCAAGGCAAAACCTGCCCCGAACCTCTGCGCTCGCAGATAACCGAACTGCTCAGCAAACGTTTCGACCGCGTATACATTCACAGCGGAGGCGGCAGCGAAGCCGATTTCGCCCGCGAAATGGAGCAACGATACCCCAACGTAACGGCCGTTTTCGGCAAAACCAAAGGACTCGGCGAAGAGATGGACCTCATATCGAATCTCGACTGCATGATTTCGATGGACTCGATGGCCATGCATATAGCCTCGCTCACGGCAACCCCCGTCGTCTCGCTGTGGGGCGCCACTCACCCCGTATTCGGCTTCTTCGGCTACGGATGCGACAAAGAGGGCATGGTCCGCGTCGGACTCGATTGCAGTCCGTGTTCGGTCTACGGCAACAAAAAATGCATATACGGCGACTATCGCTGCCTATCCTCCATAAAAGCCGAAGATGTAATGGAGAAGGTGGAAAAGTTGATGACTCACAGCACACAAACCATATGAAACGACTCGGACCTCTCGCCTTGGCTCTCATATTCACGCTTAATGCAGCCGTATTGCAGGTCTGCGCCCAAACCGCAGAGACCGAAACCGAAGCCGCCGAAGCCGAACAGACCCAATCGGAAACCGCACTCGCGCGACTCGAAAAATGGCAGCAGATAATGGACAAACTGCCTCATCTGTCGGGATTCATACAGTTCTTCTACGCATGGGAGGACACCCGTCCCGCAACATCGCAGTTCCGCGTAAGGCGGGCGCGGATAACGCTCGCGGGCGACATATATAAAAACTATGCCGACTACAACTTCATGGCCGAATTCGCCGGCGACGTCAAACTGATAGACGCTTATCTGAGATTTACCCCGTGGAAGCAGTTCAACCTGCAGGCGGGTTCGTTCAGGCCGGCATTCACGCTCGAAAATACCTTCTACGGAGCCACCACCACCGAATTCATAGAGTATCCCCAAATAGTCAGCCGCATGACCACCATAGGCGACATCGCCGGATTCAGCAACGGCTCGGCCGGACGAGATATCGGTATTCAGGCATTCGGCGGATTCTTCAATCAGCGGGGTTTCAGCACGCTGCAATACTACGCAGGCGTATTCAACGGACACGGACTCAGCTTCAAAGGCATAAACAGCCACAAGGATATTGCCGCCATGCTGCGGGTAAACCCTACGAAAAACCTCGCCATAGCTGCCTCGATATATTGGGGCAAATGGGCCTGCGCAGGTGCCGGTACATACGCCGACCGCAACCGCTGGAGCGCCGGATTCATATATGACGACTCCAAATGGTTCGCACGCGGAGAATACATAGGCGGCGAAACCGGCGCCCTCAATCCGGCCAATCTGCTCGTCGCACCAGCCCCCGGCAAAAACCTCAACTCCGACGGCGCATATCTGCTCGCCGGAGTGTGGTTCTGCAACCGCAAAATAGCCCCACTGTTCAGAGCCGACTTCTACTCGCAAAATACACGCGCACGCAAAGAAACTACCGACATAAGTTATACCGTCGGCGTGGACTGCCGGCCGTGGAAATATCTCCGCTGCCAACTCAACTACTCACTTCAGACACACACCTTCCGCCAACCGAACGGAAATCAGATAGCCGTAATGGTCACAGGTATGTTCTGACGAACCTTTCCGCATCAAATTATTGCTTTTTACGGATAAAAAAACTACCTTTGCATTCTGACTTCGCAAAGGTAATTTTTTATGGCAGTAGAACTCAAAGATCTCACCAAAGCGGATGACAACTATTCGCAATGGTACAACGAGCTGGTCGTAAAAGCCGGTCTCGCCGAAAATTCGGCCGTGCGCGGATGCATGGTAATCAAACCCTACGGTTACGCCATCTGGGAAAAAATGCAGGCCGCTCTCGACAAAATGTTCAAGGATACGGGACATCAAAACGCTTATTTCCCGCTCTTCATACCAAAATCGTTCTTCTCCAAAGAGGCCAATCACGTGGAGGGTTTCGCCAAAGAGTGCGCCGTGGTTACACACTACCGACTCAAAAACGACCCCGAAGGCAAAGGCGTGGTCGTGGACCCCGATGCACGGCTCGAAGAGGAACTTATAGTACGACCTACGTCGGAAACCATAATCTGGAATACCTACAAAAACTGGATTCAGTCATATCGCGACCTCCCCATACTCTGCAATCAGTGGGCCAACGTCGTGCGCTGGGAGATGAGAACACGTCTCTTCCTCCGCACGGCCGAATTCCTCTGGCAGGAAGGACACACAGCTCACGCAACCCGCGAAGAAGCCATAGAAGAGGCTCAGAAAATGGTACACGTATACGAAACTTTCGCCCGCGAATGGATGGCAGTCCCCGTAATAGTGGGACGCAAATCGCCCAACGAACGTTTCGCAGGCGCGGAAGATACCTACACCATCGAAGCCCTCATGCAGGACGGCAAAGCACTCCAAAGCGGTACCTCGCACTTCCTCGGTCAGAACTTCGCAAAAGCTTTCGATGTGAAATATGTGGACAAAGAGGGTAAATTAGAGTATGTGTGGGCATCGTCATGGGGCGTATCGACTCGTCTGATGGGCGCACTCATCATGTCGCACTCCGACAACAACGGACTCGTACTGCCTCCGAAACTCGCCCCGATTCAGGTCGTTATGGTCCCCATCTACAAAGGCGACGAACAACTTCAGGTAATGGCCGAACGGCTCAACTCGCTCGCCGACGACCTCAAGGCCAAAGGCATAAGCGTAAAGGTGGATTTGCGCGACAACGTCCGCTCGGGATTCAAATTCGCAGAGTATGAACTCAAAGGCGTACCCGTCCGTCTGGCTCTCGGCCCCCGCGACATGGAAAACGGTACCATAGAACTCGCACGACGCGATACCCTCACCAAAGAAACTGTACCGCAAACCGGACTCGCAGAACGCATCGAAGCGCTACTCGATGAAATTCAGGAGAATATCTACCTCAAAGCCAAAACCTTCCGCGACTCGATGATTACCAAAGCCGATACGTGGGAAGAGTTTATCGACATCCTCGACAACAAAGGCGGATTCGTGTCGGCACACTGGGACGGCACCGTCGAAACCGAAGTGGCAATCAAAGAGGCTACAAAAGCTACCATACGTTGCATTCCGCTCGATGCCGAAGAGGAAGAGGGCAAATGCATATTCTCGGGCAAACCGTCGCATCGCCGGGTACTCTTCGCAAGAAGCTACTAATCATCCGGCACGATTCGCACACATCGGGCGGGGAGGTTCTCCAAAACTCCCCGCCCGTTTTCTGCCCGCAACTGCTCCCTGCGGACACACCGCATCGGCAAATCAATCTTTTCATTATCTTATTCGGACCCGCCGAAATTTATCGCAAATACACAAACAACCGAATACGCCGCTGTCAATCAACAGCTTACAGCACACAAACAACCCCGCATACCGAAAACGAACAACTTGACGAACCCGGATAAAAATAGTATATTTGCGCGGTTTCTGCATAGAGAATACCGACCGTTGAACGTCGGTGCCAAATGCCGGAATTTCGACGCTGCAAATGTAATCGCCTGAAAAACAAGCATATTACATTGTGTCGCAGGATTAGGAAAATTGTATCTGAACGAAAATGGACAACTCGGAGAACAGACAAACCGTACACTGGTTCGCAATGCGGGACCTTACGCGCAGCAATGCCAAAAATCCGGCATACAAACTGCTCGAAAGTCTGCGGTTCGAACTCTTTACGCCCATGGTTCGGAAAGTGGTGACCCGACAGGGACGCCGTATCACCAAAGAGGTGCCGTTCATGCATGACCTGCTCTTCGTACACGATTCGCGCGAAAATCTCGACAGCGTGGTGGATAGAACCCCTACCCTGCAATACCGCTACGTTCGGGGCGGATTCTGCAAACCGATGACCGTACCCGATGACGATATGAACCGGTTCATAGCCGCCGTCACCGACTCGCCCGCTCCACGATTCTTCCGACCCGATGAGATAACCCCCGATATGCTCGGACGCAAAATACGCATACTCGGCGGAAATCTCGACGGCTACGAAGGACGTCTGCTCTCGGTGCGCGGCGCCCGACGGAAAAGAGTGCTGGTGGAGCTGCCCAATCTGATGACCGCAGCCGTCGAAGTCAATGCCGACCTTATCCGGATAGACGACGACGAGGATGACAAATCCTGAGCCGCAAACCCGCTCCGCAATACATCCGAAATATTAAAATCGTAAAATCCGAAAGGCCATGTCTCAATTATGGTTACTCGCGGTGTTCGCTGTCGCGTTCCTCGCCGTACTGTGGCTGCACCCCAAAATGGTCGCCATCGCACGACGAAAAGGCATAACCGACAACCCCGACAAACGCAAACTGCAACACGCCCCCGTACCCGTACTCGGCGGCGTGGCTGTGTTCTTCGGAATAGTGGTCGGAATGGGATGCACCGTGCCCTTCTGCGACTGCAACCGACTCATTACAATCTTCGCCCTGCTCACCATAATGCTCTACACCGGCACCATGGACGACATAATAGGACTGACTCCGCGACTCAGATTCGCAATAGAAACAGCTCTCGCAATCGCAGCCATATTCATCGGAGGTTACATCGTATCGGGACTGCACGGACTCTGGGGCATATACTCCCTCCCGCGATGGTGCTGCATACTGCTCACCGTGGTCGCATCGGTCGGAATAATCAACGCCATAAACCTTATCGACGGCGTGGACGGTCTGGCTTCGGGATTCTGCATAATGGCCTGCACCCTCTTCGGAATATTCTTCCTGCAAACCGACAACATGATGATGGCCGGCCTTACCGCCGCCTGCATCGGAGGTCTTATACCCTTCTTCCTCCACAACGTCTTCGGACACAGCTCCAAAATGTTCATTGGCGACGGCGGAACTCTGCTCATGGGTATGATTATGTCGCTCTTCGTGCTGGAAATCCTCAACGGCGACAACGGCCAAACCGCCGTCGGAAACAATACCTGCACCGTAGGACTCATCCCCTTTACACTCGCCGTACTCGCAATACCCGTATTCGACACACTGCGGGTAATGACTACACGCATAATCCGCGGAACATCGCCCTTCACCCCCGACAAAAGGCATCTGCATCACGCATTCATCGGACTCGGATTCTCACACATAGCCACAACAGCCACTATCCTCATGCTCAATCTGGCCATAGTGGCCATATGGTATGCACTCTACAAGTTCGGATGCTCCATCGGAACGCAATTCTGGGCCGTAACCGCAGCAGCCACACTCGCCACACTCGGAATCTATATGTGGGCGCAGGCAGTAATAAAACTGCGGAAAAACAAATCATGCACAGCAACTCACGCACTGCCAAAAGCTTGAAAAACAGCAGTATCGCGCTGGTATTCTACGCCATTAACCTGATACTGCAATTCTTCTCGCGAAAAATATTCCTCGACAGGCTCGGCTCCGACATCCTCGGCCTCAACACCACCGCCTCGAATATGCTGCAGTTCCTAAATCTCGCCGAATCGGGAATAGGCGCCGCCGTGGGATTCTCGCTCTATGCCCCGCTCTACCGCAATGACCGGCAGGCCATAAACGACATACTCTCGCTCCAAGGCAAACTCTACCGCCGCATAGCCTGCATCGTAATGGCTGCCGCCCTCGCGCTTATGGCCTTCTTCCCTCTTATCTTCGCAAAAATGCAGCTGCCCCTATGGTACGCCTACGCATCGTTCGGAGTGCTGCTCTTCAGCGCACTGCTCGGATACTTCGTGAACTACAAACAGGTGCTGCTCTCCGCCGACCAGAAAGAGTACAAAATTCAATACAGCTACAAAGCCGCCATGTCGGCCAAACTCATACTGCAGATAACCGCGGTGAAATCGTTCGAAAACGGTTATCTGTGGTGGTTGGTTACAGAAGCCCTCTTCGCGGTCATAGGGTCATTCGTACTCCACCGAACCGTCAAAAATACATACCCCTTCCTCAAAAACACTCCGCGGCCGCTCAAAGAACTCAATGCCGCATACCCCGCCACCGGAACCAAAATCAAACAGCTGTTCCTGCACAAAATAGGCAACTTCGCACTCACCCAAACCTCGCCGCTCATTATCTACGCATTCCTATCATTGACCGCAGTGGCCGTATACGGCAACTATATGCTTGTCGTGACAGGACTCATAACCCTCGCAGGCGCACTCTCGAACGGACTCACCGCCGGAATAGGAAATCTGGTCGCGGAGGGCGACATACAAAAAATTATGGCGGTTTTCGAAGAACTGTTCTGCGTGAGATTCCTCATAGCAGCAGTCATAGCGTTCGGATTCTTCATCCTCGCACAACCCTTCGTCACGCTGTGGCTCGGCCATGACTATCTGCTCCCCGACTCCACTCTCGGCATACTCACCGCCATACTGTTCATAAACGTGTCGCGATACTCCGTCGAATCATATCTGAATGCCTACGGTTTCTACTACGACGTGTGGGCCCCACTGACCGAAGCCGCCATAAATGTGGGCCTCTCCATACTGCTCGGACATCTGTTCGGCCTCAACGGCATCCTCTGCGGAGTACTCATAAGTCTGCTGGTCATAGTCCTCGGCTGGAAACCCCTGTTCCTCTTCGCAATCAATCTCAAACAGGGATACCGACGCTATCTCGCCATATATGCCAAACATATGGCAATAACCGCCGCAACCGCATTCATATCATACCGCCTGCTGAAGCTCTTCCCCGCAGACCCGTCGCAAAGCGTGCGGAATCTGCTCCTTTACACAACAGCCGCACTCGGAGTGTTCACCCTGCCGCTTACAGCTGCCCTATGGGCCGCAAAGTGCGGAATCGACCGCTTCTTCGCTCGACTCCGCAGACTCAAACCTTCCGTCAAAAACTGAAACGCAATGACAGCCATCGGCTTGTCCGCAACCGAAAAAACCAACAGAGCATTGCTCGCACTGCTCCTCATACTCTACCCTCTGGGCGCCCTCCCCTTCATACTCTACGAAGTATACAGAGGACGCAAATATGCATTCCTGCTGCTCTCGCTGTGGATGGGACTCTTTACCGTCCTGTTTCCGCCCGTGTCGGACAGCTACCGGCACTATCTCGACTATCTCGCCTGCCGAACACAAACATGGAACAACGTATTGCAGGATTCGGGCATGGATATGGGACTCGCTTGTCTGAATATGATGTGCGCCAAAACAGGAATATCGTTCGAAATGGAACGGTTCCTCATAACCGTGGCCTCGCTTCAGATGATATTCCGCATCTTCAACGACATTTGCCGCACCAACCGCGTCCTCGACAACAACCGGTACCGGCTCGCATTCCTCCTGCTGCTGTGCCTCAACTATCGCTACTTCACGCTGATAATCGGTCTGCGCTGGCTCTTCGCCGCAACCATTTTCACAACCGGCGCATATCTGCTCTTCGCCAAAGACCGCAAACTCGGACTGCTCTTCGCCGCCGCAGCCATATTCATGCACTTCGCCATTACGGGTTTCGCCGTCGGCGCCGCACTGCTCTATCTTACCCGCTTCAGACTCTCCAAAACCCTGACAACAGCTCTGTTCCTCGCCGGATGGACCGTATCCGCCCTCGTATTCGACCGACTGCTCGCACTTTTCGTCGGAGAACAGGAGGTGTCGCATCATCTCAACGCATACATAAACGGCAACTACGGACAGGATGTCTTCGACGGCTTCATGAATCAGAATGCATTTATCTACATATATCTCACCTACCTGCCGCTTATCCCCCTGTCCGCATACGCATTCGCCGTACCGTGGCGAAACCGCCATACCCTCGCCGGCATAGCCGCACTCGGAATGCTCATGCTCGGAGTAACAGTCAAATTCCCCATCATTCAGGAACGATTCGTGAACGTGGAAACAATGCTGCTCCTGTTCCTCTGTATGCAAACATTCTCTCCCGACCGATTCCGCCGCCTCTGTCTTAAAACGGCCCTCGGCCTCTCCGCCCTCTCCTTCGCCGCCACCATCTACGCCCATCGCCGTTTCCTCGCCGCAAGCCGACTGCATCAATTCATCTATAAACCCGCACCCCTGATTCTCGCCAATACCTACGACGAAAAGTGGCTGCAGCAGAATCTCGACTCGGAAGGGCTGCCTATGTTTCAATATCGATTATGACCGTTTCTGTTTTAGTGCCGGTTTACGGCGTCGAAAAGTACATCGCACGATGCGCCGAATCATTATTCGGGCAGACATACGACGATATGGAATTTATATTCGTGGACGACTGCTCGCCCGACGACAGCATCCGCATCCTGAACAATACGGCGGAAAAATTCCCCGCAAGAAAACCGAACGTGAAAATATTAACGCACGAACACAATCGCGGAGTATCGGCCGCCCGCAATACCGCCCTCGCCGCAGCTTCGGGCGAATATGTGATGTTTGTGGATTCGGACGACTATCTCGAACCAGAATGCGTGCAGAAAACCGCGGAAATAATCGACGAAAGCGATGCCGATGCCGTCCTCTTCGGACTGAAACATCTCTTCAAAGACAAAACCGTGGCGGAACTGCAACCCGTATGCGCAACAAAAAACGAATACACGATTAATGTAATAGAACGACGTATGCCCGTAGGCGTTTGCGGCGGAATCTACAGACGCGAACTCTTCACCGAAGAGGGAATCGCATTTATCGACGGGCTCGCCTACGGCGAAGATTATGCGGCCAAAGCCCTGCTGCTTCACAAATCCTACAAAACAGTATCGATGCCCTGCTGTCTATACAACTACATCCACTACAACGACTCCTCCTCGACACGCATATTCAAAGTCAAAGACATAGACGACCAGATTGCCGTACTCGACATTCTGAAACAACACTTCGGCAACATTTACCCCGAAGCGGTCAGAAATGCCGCAGCAAGAATCAAAGCCGGACTGCTCAAAAGATGGGGTACAGGCAACGGCGACAAAACCGCATTGGAACGCATTAAAAAAATCGATGCGCCGACGCGAAACATACCCCTTCAGGACCGCATGACCCTCGCCGCAGCCGCCGCAGGAGCCGTCCCCCTGCGCGCATACGCCCGAATAGGAGTAAAAGTCAAACATCTGTTCAAATGAGAATCGCATTCATCATACCCTCGCAGGCCGATACCGGCCCCTGCATCGTGGTCAAAGAACTCTCCGCCGCGCTCATCGCAATGGGACACATCTGCAAAATATTCTACTTCGACGACATCCGCCGGCTCACCATGCCGTGCCCCGCCGAACGAATCTCATTCCGGCAGGCCATCGACTTCGGACAATGGGACATAATCCACTCACATTGTCTGAGACCCGACTGCTACATACGTTTTCATGCTCTCCGCCGGCATATCCCCGATTCGGTGAAACTCGTAACCACCCTGCATCAGCCCGTATCCCGACACGCCCACCGACTCGTATACAATCCGCTCAGAGCCTTCGCCCAGTCGCTCCTGTGGCGATTCGCCATAAAAGCATTTCACACGGTGGCGGTTCTCAATGACGACATTTTCCGCTCGCTGCCGCGAAAAATCCGCAACAAGGCAGCAGTAATACACAACGGACGCAACATCTGCCCCCGCAACTCCATTGCCGACACAGAAGATGCACTCAAAATAGCCCGGCTGCGGAAAAAATACAAAATCGCCGGCAGCATATCGCGAATCGTCGGCGGAAAAGGTCTGCATCAGATTGTCGAGGCTCTGAAATATCTCCCCGACTTCGCCTACGTCGCCGTGGGTGACGGTCCGCAAATGCAGGAACTTAAAAAACTCGCCCTCAAACACGGCGTGGCGGAACGGTGTCTGTGGCTCGGCTATCGGAAGAACGCCTCCGACTACCTCTCGCAATTCGACGTATTCGTACTCTGCTCCTACTCCGAAGGTTTCCCGCTCGCGCTCATAGAAGCCGCCGCCTACGGACTGCCCGTCGTACTCTCGGATATCCCCCTGCTGAAATCCGTAATCGCAGAACCCGATGCCCTGTTCTACCGTCTCGACGATACACGTCATCTCGCCCGACAGATACGCACGGCACAATGCCGCAAAGAGAGCCTCGGACGCAACATCCGACACCGATACGAACAACAACTCACGGCCGATGTGATGGCCCGCAACTACTGCAACCAATATACAAAACCGTGACAATGGCTCCATTCTCGGTATTGATGTCGCTCTACTGCAAAGAGTCGCCGCAATATCTCAGCGAAGCTCTCGACAGCATATTCGCCCAAACCGTACTGCCGGCCGAAATAGTACTCGTCGAAGACGGTCCGCTGACCGACGCACTCCATGCCGTCGTGGATGAATGCCGCAAGCGTCATCCTATATTCAAAATCGTAAAAAACCCGCACAACCTCGGACTCGGACCCTCTCTCGCAAAAGGCATCCTGCACTGCTCGCACGAATATGTCGCACGCATGGACAGCGACGATTCGATGCCCGCCGACCGCTTCGAAAAACAACTCGAAGCCATCGGCCGCGGCTACGACGTGGTGAGCTGCTGGTCACTCATATTCGACGCCTCGCCCGACAACCCGACAGCCGTGAAACGTCGGCCCGAAACCCATCAGGAAATAACCAAACTCGCCCGACGGCGTTCGCCCGTATGTCATGCCGCCGCATTCATGCGCAAAAGCGCGGTTCTCGCAGCCGGCAACTATCAGGCTCGAAACCTCTACGAAGATTATCATCTGTGGGTCAGAATGATTCTCTCGGGAGCAAGATTCCACAATATCCAGGAAATCCTCTACTACGTGAGAACCAACCCCGCACAAATAGCCCGACGACAAGGAACCCGCTACCTCAAAACCGAACTCCGCTGCATGAAAGAGTTCCGCAACATGGGATTCTACTCCGCAACCGACCTCTGCATCAATGCGGCCATAAGAATCGTCGTCAGGCTTCTCCCCGCACGATTCGCCCCCAAAATATTCACTATCATATGGAACAGAAAAAACTGAGCCTCGCTTACCGACTCCTCAAAACACTCGGATTCAACTATTCGGAAGAGGAGTACGGACAAATCGGCTTCGCTAAACTCTTCGGACAACTCTTCGGCAACATATATCACGCCCTGCTCCTCAGTATGATGAACTGGTGGATTCTCGAACCGGTAAATCCGCGAATGCTGCGGGCTTTCCTCCTGCGCAGACTCGGCGCACAAGTCGGAAAAGGAGTCTTCATAGGCGACCACGTGAAATTCGATATGAATCACGCCGATATGATTACCGTCGAAGACCGCGTCCACATTACCGGCGGAACACGACTGCTCTGTCATCAACGCAATCTCGCAGACTACCGCTCAGGCGACGACTACTCAAAACTCAACTACAAAATCGCACCCATACATCTCAAAAAAGGATGCGCCATAGGCATGGAATCATTCATAATGCCCGGAGTAACCGTCGGCGAAGGCGCCGTGGTCGGCGCAGGCTCGCTCGTGACAAAAGACATCCCAGACTGGACCATAGCCGTCGGACGGCCCGCCGTAGTAGTAAAACGCATCCCGCATCCGCAATCATGAATATACTCACCTTCGACATAGAGGAGTGGTTCCATCTGCTCGACAACGACGCCACTTGCAATACGGCACGTTGGGACTCCTATGAAGTGCGCATCCACGACAACATGGAACGCATATTCGACATACTCGGCCAAACCCGCACCGCAGCCACCTTCTTCATAATAGGATGGGTGGCGAAAAAATATCCGCAACTCGTGCGCCGCATAGCCGAAAAGTATCAGACAGGCAGCCATACCATGATGCATCAGCCCGTATGGCAGCAGAACCGCAACCGATTCCGACGCGACGTCGCCGACTCGATAGCTCTGCTCGAAGATATAACGGGGCAAAAGGTGGAGTGCTTCCGCGCACCCGGATTCTCGATACGCGAAAGCGAAGCCTGGGCCTTCGAAGTACTCGCCGAACTCGGCATAAAATACGACTGCTCGGTATTCCCCGCACACCACGCTCACGGAGGTATGCCCGCAATCCGAAAGGCCGAACCGTGCATAATCCGCCACGGCAACGCCGAAATAAAAGAGTTCCCCGTAAACGCAAAACGGATAGCCGGACAAAACATCATCTATTCGGGCGGCGGTTACTTCCGGCTGCTCCCCTACGGTTTGATACGCAGATGGACAGCACGAAGCAACGGCTATATGCTGAGCTATATTCATCCGCGCGACATGGATGCCGGACAACCCGTAATTCGAGAACTGCCTCTGTCGCGCAAATTCAAATCGTATGTGGGGCTGCGCGGAGCCGAAAAGAAACTCCGGCAGATGCTCGCCGACTTCCGGTTCACCGACATACGAACCGCCGACTCGCAGGTGGAGTGGGACTCCGCCCCCGTAATAACACTCTGACAATAACGATATTGAATTATAACAGCAAACAAAGCCGATACGTGGTGTATCGGATTTGTTTGCTTATGTTGTCGGCAATCATATATTTTAATTGTGATGTCGTTTTGTCGGAACCGCAGAAAAATGCTATTTTTACACGAAAATCGTACAACCGCTCATCATGAACCCGACAATACCCATAGAGCGTCATCCGCTGGAACCGTTCCTGCCCGCAGGATCACGCATACTGATGCTCGGAAGCTTTCCGCCGCCCGCCGCAAGGTGGTCGATGCAATTCTACTACCCCAATTTCCTCAACGATATGTGGCGGATATTCGGACTTCTGTTTTATGACGACCGGCTTCATTTCGTGGACGTGCCCGGCAAAAAATTCCGTCACGAAGAGGTTGTGGAGTTCTGCACCCGACACGGAATAGCCATTTTCGATACCGCAACGGCCGTGCGGCGGCTCAAAGCCAACGCCTCCGACAAATTTTTAGAGGTGGTGGAACCTACCGATGTGGCAGCACTGCTGCGTCGTATTCCCGAATGCAGGGCCGTAGCGGTTACGGGCGAAAAAGCGGCGGAAACGGTGCTGCTATCGCTCGGGAGTCATGCGGAAAACTATCCGAAAGCGGGCGAATGCATCGGGTTCGAATTCGAAGACCGTAAGATGCATCTGTGGCGGATGCCCTCCACTTCGCGCGCCTATCCCCTCCCGCTCGAAAAGAAAGCCGAAGCCTACCGGCAAATGTTTACCCGCCTCGGACTGCTGTAATCACCGAAAAACAACCGACTTGACAAAATTATAATTTGCAGATAATTTTGCAGCCGTTAAGCTTAATTTGCGTATCTTTGTCGAAACCGAAAAACAACACAGTATGTTACAAACTATAATCGGCATACTCGCGGCCGCTCTGGCTATCTCGCTCACAGCAATATGGCTGCTCCTGCAACAACGGCACCGCAACGCCGGTGAATACTCCGCACTGCAACAAAAATATGCCGACGAAAAATCACGACTCGAATCGGAACTGCGCGACTCACGCATAGAATCGGCAACCCTCAACGCTCGTCTCGAAGCCGTGAAATCGGAACGCGAAAAGATGGAAGAAACCTTCCGGGCCCAATTCCGGAATCTGGCAACCGACATCCTCAGCGAACAAAGCCGGAATTTCCGCGAAACCAACAAAGATGAACTCGACAAACTGCTCAAACCCTTCAAAGACAATATAGTCGATTTCCGCGAACGCGTCGAAAAAATATATTCGTTCGAAAACGAACAGCGAGGAACACTACGAGGCGAACTCAACAAACTCGTGGAACTCAACCGACGCATAACCGACGAAACAGCCAATCTGACACGCGCACTCAAAGGCGATTCCAAAGTCCAGGGCGATACCGGCGAAATGCTCCTCGAAACAATCCTCGAAAACTCCAATCTTGTGCGGGGCATTCATTACCAGTCGCAATACAACATCAAGGACGAAGCCGGCAACAATCTGCGACCCGATGCCGTCGTCTTCCTGCCCGAAGGCAAACGCATAGTAATAGACTCGAAAATGTCGCTCACAGCCTACATGGAGTATCTGGCCGCAGAATCACCCGACACCGCCGACCGCGCACTTGCAGCACATCTGCAATCGGTGCGGCGGCACTTCCGCGAACTCGGAGCCAAAGAGTATCAGCGCCTGCTCGAATCACCCGACTTCGTCATAATGTTCATTCCCAGCGAATCAGCTTTCCTTACCGCCATGCGCGCCGACAACTCCATATGGAACGAAGCCTATGCCCAAAAAGTCATAATCTCCTCCCCGACCAACCTCTTCGCGCTGCTCAAACTGGCCGATGACCTCTGGAAACGCAACGAACAGAGCAAAAATACCGCAAAAATAGTGGAAATAGCCACAAAACTATATAATCAGCTTGCAGCATTCGAAAAAGACCTCGATGCCGTCGGCGAGGCTCTGAACAAAGCCCTCTCAGGATATCAGAGCGCATACAAACGACTCTTTACAGGCAACAACAATGTCGCCACACTCGGCGAACGTATGAAAAAATTAGGACTCTCAACCGATAAAGAACAATCCCGACGTGCCGTGGAAACAGCCGGCGAAATCCCGGATGACCAATCGGAAGAGATGACGGAAAACAGACTTGAGCAATAACGCATCATATGAAACAACTGCATATCTCGTCGCAAGACGAACTCCCGGAGGTGGCACAAGCCATATTGGACTCGCTCGACGGTCGCACCGTAGTAGCCTTTTTCGGCCGCATGGGGGCCGGCAAAACAACCCTCATCCGCGAAATAGTGACTCTCGCCGGCTCGGACGACACCGTAACCAGCCCCACTTTCGCCATCGTGAATCAATACTCCGCCAAGGAGGGACGCCGTATCTTCCATTTCGATTTCTACCGTCTCGACCGACCCGAAGAGGTCTTCGACATCGGCTATGAAGAGTACTTCTATTCGGGCGATTTGTGCCTCGTGGAATGGCCCGAAAAGGTGGAAGGTCTGCTCCCCGAAAATACCCTTGCAGTCACCATCGAAACCGAAGACGATGACGATTCAGCACGACTTTTTACTATCGAATGACATATGGAAAATTACGAATCGAAACAACAACAGATACTACTTCCGGCCGAAGCCGTCTATGCCGCAATCAGCCGCTTCGACAACCTCACCCCCGCACTCAAGGAGCGTGTGGAAGAGTGGCAGGCCGATGAAAACAGCTGCTCGTTCAAGGCCAAAGGCTTCACGGTCAAACTGCGCATCATCGACAAAGTGTCGCCCAAATATGTGAAAATTACGGGCGACGACGGCGGCGTTCCCGTAGATTTCAACTTCTGGATTCAGCTGCATCCGGTTTCGGAACGCGATACGCGCATACGTTTGGTTCTGCACGCCGAACTCAATATGATGATGCGTATGATGATAGGCGGAAAGATAAAAACAGCTCTCGACGACATAGTCGAGAACCTCGCCCGCACATTCAATTCGATGGGCGTATAACGCGCTCTTACGGAATAGACTCCTGATATTGCGGCTGCGGCAGTTCGATATGACCGTGCTCCGCCAAAGTCCTCAATATCTGACCGCGCTCTTCAGCCACACCGCAGCTTATTCCGTATCGGAGAGTCTCGGCGTAGGTAGCGTGCCGGCAAAGCGGATACTCCGGAGGCAGAACCCGCCACTTGTCGAATCTCCGAAGGTCGCGGGATGAGGACTCCAGTCTGATGCCGCGAGGAGTGAATGAATCGATGACGCCCCACAGAGAATCCGGTTCGCCGGACCTCTCTTCGGCAAAAAACAGATACAGTTCGTTTGTGACGAGCGGAACTCCTGATATGTCGCGGGGTGCAGCATCAACGCCATCCTGATTCATAATGCAGAGGAATAACTTTCGGGGTATTACATTAAGCTCGTCCGGCAGAACCGTCGTCGCATATACAAATGTAGCGACTTTTTCCGATTAAAATAAAATATTGCAAATAAAAATCGGATAAAAGACCTCATACGCCACACATCAGTCCGTCAAGAATATTTCACGGTTTTCCCTCAAAACAAAAAAAGCGTCGGGACGATTCCCGACGCTTTCACTTCTATCCCAAGAGGATTTATTCGAGTCGGCGCGAGCC
Source organism: Alistipes sp. (assembly GCA_022511355.1). Classification (GTDB taxonomy): domain Bacteria; phylum Bacteroidota; class Bacteroidia; order Bacteroidales; family Rikenellaceae; genus Alistipes. The sequence goes on along the minus strand of JAFLRS010000012.1, from coordinate 2,734 downwards.
GTCCGAAATGATAACGGGATAAACTTTGGGTTCGTGACCGTACTTGGCTGCGAACTTCTCTTTCGCCGTAGCGATGAAATTGTCGTACAGCTCCTCTTTAACGAGGTTGATGGTGCAGCCGCCGAAGCCGCCGCCCATGATTCGCGAACCGGTTACGCCGCACTCTTCAGCCACGGCAGCCAGGAAATCCAACTCTTCGCAGCTTACTTCGTAATCCTTCGACATTCCCCAGTGGGTCTCGAACATACACTTGCCCACAGTCTCGTAGTCGTCGCGCTCGAGAGCGTCGCAAACAGCCAGCACCCGTCGCTCCTCACCGATTACATAGCGCGCACGGCGGTAATCTTCATCGGAGATTTTGTCCTTGATGGCATCGAGCTGCTCCATGGTCGCTCCGCGCAGGAACTCCTGACCCAACATCTTCGCAACGCGTTCGCACGATGCACGACGGTCGTTGTAGGGCGAACCTACCAACGCGTGTTTAACCACCGAGTCGAGCAGTACCAGTTTGTAGCCTTCGGGGTGGAAGGGGAAGTATGCGAACTCCATCGAACGGCAGTCGAGACGCATGAGGCATCCCTCCTTGCCGAACACCGAAGCGAACTGGTCCATGATACCGCAATTCACACCGCAGTAGTTGTGTTCGGTGGACTGACCCACGCGTGCAAGCTCGAATTTGTCTATATTGCCGTTGTAGAGTTCGTTGAGAGCGAATGCATACGTACTCTCGAGAGCCGCCGACGAGGACATTCCGGCACCGAGAGGAACATCGCCCGCAAAAGTGGTGTCGAAACCTTTAACCTCCACTCCGCGTTTCTGCATCTCGCGGCACACACCGAAAATGTAGTGAGCCCAGCTCTGAACGGGTTTGTCCTCTTCTCTGAGTCCGAATTCGGCAAGCTCGTCAAGGTCGATAGAGAATGCGCGCACCTTGTCGGTGCCGTTGGGTTTGATAGCGGCAATGATGCCTTTGTCTACGGCGCCCGGGAAGACAAAACCGCCATTATAGTCGGTATGCTCGCCTATGAGGTTGATGCGTCCGGGGGATGCGTACAAGAATGCGCCTGCACCGAACAGTTCCTCGAACTTCGATGCTACTTTCTGTTTCATTTCCATTGGTTTTAATGATTATATGATTAGTCGTTTCAAGTTTTGCATTACATTGCAAATGTAAAGATATACAAAAAATTGAAAATTCACAAAAAAATCGTATCTTTGTTATTGAGTAACACCCGCATGATCGAACGATTCACAGAGTACCTCACAAGCGAACGACGCTATTCGGCTCTTACCGTGCGCAACTATCGGCGCGACATCGAACTCTTTACGCAACGGTGCCGGAGTTCGGACGGAGAGCCGTTCGACCCCGCACGCATAACCGCCGCCGACATCCGCGAGTGGATAGTGGAACGGACCGGCAAAGTCAGCGCTTCGTCGGTGAACCGCGAACTGTCGTCGCTGCGGTCGTTTTTCCGATTCCTGCGCCGCGAAGGAGTCGTGGAAAAAGATGTCTTCCGCGACATTCACTCGCTGAAAAGTCCCAAACGGCTCCCTTCGTTCGTGCCCGAAAGCCGAATCCCCGACCTGATGCAGGAACTGGAAAACGAAAGCGATGACGGCCAATTCGAAGGCGTGCGCGATGCTCTTGTCATTCTGATGTTCTATCGATGCGGTCTGCGTCTTTCGGAACTGGTGGGAATAAACGTCGACGACTTCTCCTCCGACTACACTACACTGCGCGTGCGAGGAAAAGGCGACAAAGAACGGATGATCCCCATAGTCGAAACCGTCCGCGAAGCGTTGTGCGGCTATTTGGAAATAGTTCGGGGGCAAAATATTTGCACAACCGGAGAAAAATCTCTATTTTTAACTCGTGAAGGACGCCGCATATCCCGTTCGAAGGTCTACCGCACGGTTAGGGCAGCACTCGAGGGGGCAGGCATTCAGGGCAAAAAAAGCCCTCATGTGCTGCGGCATACCTTCGCAACACATTTGATGAATGCAGGTGCCGATATGCGCGACATTCAGGAGTTGATGGGGCACGCGTCACTGCAAACGACGCAGGTATATACACATAACAGCATAGCCCGTCTGCGGGAGGTGTATGCTTCGGCACATCCCCGACAGAAGGAGAAAAAATAAAAGTATTAACCGACGGCAACGGCTGTCATAAAAAGTTGAATTATGGACATTAACCTTCAGACCGTAAAATTCGATGCCGACAAAAGATTGGTAGAATTCGTAGAAAAGAAACTCGCAAAAATCGACCGCTTTGCGGAACGCGCTACGGGTGCCGACGTGATTCTGAAACTCGACAAGGATGCCGAACGCGGCAACAAGGTCGTCAATATTACGGTTCACGTTCCGGGCGGCGATATGATGACCGAACAGCGCGCGAAAAGCTTCGAGGAGGCTGTCGATGCAGCTGTCGATGTGTTGAAACGTCAGTGCGAAAAGAACAAGGAGCGTTTCACGCATTAGCTTCCGCAGGCAATTATATATTTTAATGCACCAAGTCGGGGAACGTTTCAGAAGGATGCCGGCAGTGAATTTCTTTCATATCGACATTCCCTCGAGGGGCATCGTGGTGCATTAAAGTATATAATTGCGTCTAATATTTCGGAAGATATGATTATGAAAAAATTCTTTACATATATAATTGCAACAGCTGTAATAGTATTTTCGGCTGTATCTTGCAAAGAGCATTGCGAAGTGGACGGAGTAGCCGTATTCG
>JAFLRS010000119.1 GCA_022511355.1 Alistipes sp. | reverse complement strand
TAGTTGTAGAAGATCTGAAGGATAACGGCAGCGATAAGACCCATAAGGGTGGTCAGAAGGGCCACTTTGATACCGCCTGCAACGAGCGTCGGCGAGATGTCGCCTGCAGCCTGAATTGCGTCGAATGCGCCGATCATACCGACAACGGTACCCATAAATCCCAACATAGGAGCCAGAGCGATGAACAGACCGATCCACGAAAGGTTAGCCTCCATCTGGCCGGTCTGAACCGAACCGTAGGAAACGACTGCCTTCTCAACAGCGTCGAGACCCTGATGATAGCGGTCGATACCCTGATAGAAAATCGATGCGATAGGACCGCGGGCATTGCGGCAGTACTCTTTGGCAGCCTCTACACCCTCTTCGTTGAGTTTCTTCTCAACGGCAGCGGTGAACTTCTTCACGTTGATGGTCGAGAGCGTGAGGTAGAGGATACGCTCGATAGCTACGGCCAGACCGATAACCAAGCAGAGGAGTACCGGAAGCATCCAGCCCCAACCGCCTTCGAGGAACTTCTGCATGAGCACGTGGTGCATCGTTTCGCCTTCGATTTCGGTTTCGGCGTCGAGAGCCTCTACTGCCTCCTCAGCGGGAGCGGCAGCTTCATCCACTGCTTCGGTTGCTGCGGCAGCAGCCTCATCCTGAGCATAAACATTCGCAGTGCCAAACGCGATGATGGCTACTGACAGAATCAAAAATAATTTTTTCATAGTTGTTTGTAATAAGTTAAGTTTTTTAATAGTTTTTATGTTAGTTCTTTTCGTTTTTTTGTTCAAAATTTTTTATCGTTTTTTCGGTCGCCGCACCCCGGCAAAACGGATTTTTCCGCCGCTCGGCTCGCCGACCGCGATAAAGTATCGTCTTTCGTCGCTTCGCTTTACACAGACTAACAGCCTGTATATCAACAGCATAACCCGCAACAGTCAGTCCCGACGGCACATTCCGCACCGGTTAGCTGTGCGAAATTTAGAAAAAAAATTCCATTTATGCAACGGTCAGGCGGTAAATTCTCCCCGAATCGGTTCCTCCAGCAGACGGCGCACTTCCTCCGGCGAGCGTCCGCCGCCCAGAACATACATAAGTTTGGCAACCGCCGCTTCGGTCGTCATGTCGCGGCCGCTTATCACGCCTATGCTCTGCAAACCGACGCCCGTCTCATAGAGCGACATCCTCACCGTTCCGCCCACGCATTGCGTCACATTCACTATGGTTATGCCCCGTTCGATGGCATCACGCAGCACCGCTATGAATTCGCCATTGGTAGGCGCATTCCCCGAACCGTAGGTCTCCAGAACCACCCCCTTCAGACCCGGCACCGAAAGAATCGCCTTCAGAATATCGATTCCGATTCCCGGAAAGAGCTTCACGACCACCACCCCTCCGCTCAAATCGGTCGAGATGCGCAGCGGCTCAACCTCTCCCGAAACCCGCATCGCAGCCGCATAGTTGTAGGAGATTTCCACCCCAACCTCGGCCAGCGGAGGATAGTTGTACGAACTGAATGCACTCAACGCCTCGGCGCTCTGCTTCATGGTACGGTTGCCGCGGAACAGACGGTTCTGGAAATAGAGTGCCACCTCAGGCACGCAGGGCGTTCCGTCGGCACGACGCGACGACGCTATCTCGAGCGCCGTTATCAGATTCTCGCGGCCGTCGGTCCGCAAAATACCCATCGGAATCTGACTGCCCGTGAAAATCACCGGCTTCGCCAGATTCTCCAGCATGAAACTCAATGCCGAAGCCGTATAGGACATCGTATCGGTGCCGTGCAGCACCACGAATCCGTCGAAATCGGCATAGTTGTCGCGAATCACCGTCGCCAGCTCCACCCATCGTCCGGGCGTCACGTTCGACGAATCGATAGGCGTCAGCTTCAACACCTCTATATCCAAATGCAACCGCCGCACCGACGGAAATTCATCGTCGAGCGACGCAAAATCGAACGGCACCAGCGTTCCCGTACCGTCACGTCGCATACCTATCGTTCCGCCCGTATAAATCAGCAAAATGCGGGGACGGCGTTCGTTGTCGAATTCAATATTCATCGTTACCTTTATATATATAAATCAAAAAAAGATTCGTTCGGCATTGGCCGTCGAGGCAGCTGCCGCCTCCGCAACCGTCACACCCTTAATCTCGGCGACACGGCCGCATATCAGCGGTATATACGACGGTTCGTTGCGACGGCCGCGATACGGAACCGGCGCAAGATACGGACAGTCGGTCTCCAATACAATCTCCGAAAGCTCCATCGCCGCCACCGCCTCGGCCGCAACGCTCTTCCTGAAAGTGACCGTTCCGCCCACTCCGAATACGAAATCGCCGCATTCGCGCAGCCGCTCCAGATGTTCGACCGTCCCCGAAAAAGCATGAAAAACACCGCGCACGCCGCGACCCGCAAACCGCTGCATTATCTCGGTCATATCGTCCCACGCATCGCGCGTATGCACCGCTACGGGCAGACCCTCACGCAGCGACAACTCCACCTGACGCACAAAAACTTCACGCTGCTCGTTGCGGAAATCGACGCTCCAATAGTAGTCCAAACCTATCTCCCCCACTCCGAAAAACCGCTCGACGGGCGGCGCCGCAAAAAACCGCTCCACAAGCTCCAAATCGCGCTCCCACTGCGGATTGTCATTCACCGACGTGGGATGCAGACCCATCATCGGGAAACAGCGGTCGGGATATTCGCGGCAGAGAGCGAACATCCGCTCGTAACTGCCGCCGTCGATTGCCGGCAGCAGCATCCGGCCGACACCCGCCTCCGCGGCGCGACTCATCACAGCCGCCCGGTCCTCATCGAACTCCGGCTCGTAAATATGCGCATGGGTATCTATGAACTCAATCATTCGGCGTGCAGAAGTTTTTCGTAAATGTTGCCGGGCAGCTGACGGACAGCCCCCGAAATCTCCATCGACATAAGATGCGCCGACAAATCGCCTATATTCAATCCGCTCTGAATCGCCAAATCATTCACCGACAAAGTGTCGGAATCGCCGAAACACTCCAAAAGCTCCTTCTCGACCGGAAGCAGCGAATCGTAAATCTCGCGGCTCTTGTCGGTAAACACCGGCTTCGACGGCAAATCGAAATCCCACATCATCTCGGAGACTATATCATCGGCCGAAAGCACCAATTGCGCCTTGCGGTTGCGGATAAGCATATTCGTGCCGCGCGACGAACGGTCGGTAACGCGCCCCGGAACAGCCATCACGGTGCGATTGTAGCCGTCGGCGAAATTGACCGTCGCCAACGAACCTCCGCTCGCCCCCGACTCCACAACCAAAGTTCCGTACCCCAACGCCGCCATAATGCGGTTGCGCGTGATGAAAAGCGAACCGTTCTGTTTGGTCTGCGAGTGCAGCTCCGTAATCACCGCACCTCCGCGCGCCACTATGTCGTCGGCAAGCGCCGAATGCTCCACGGGAGTCACCGACGGCAGTGCATTGGCCACCACGGCAACGGTCTGAACATCGTAATCGAGGCAGGCCCGATGCACCGCGGCATCGATTCCGAATGCGAGTCCGCTCACGATGCACAGATCGGGAATACGTTCTCCGAGGTCGCGCACCAAATCGTTGCACATCTGACGGCCGTAGGTCGTGGCTTCGCGCGTGCCCACCATCGTAAGCGTATGCTTCGAGAATACGTCCAACGAACCGTTCACATAGATGACGTGCGGATAATCGGGTGTTTCGCGCATGATTTGCGGATATTCGGGGTCGGTGGAGGCCACGGGCAGAATATGATGCTTGCGGCAGTAGTTCATCTCTTTTTCGGCTCGTCCGAGCGTCTCGTGGGTATACACATTTCGGGCTACATCCTCACGCAAACGCGCCTGATGCACCAAATCGCGCAGAGGACGCGAATATATGTCGGCGGCCGAACCGAAACATTCGAGCAGATGAACAATCCCTTTGATTCCGAGTCCGGGGACCATGGTTAATGCGATATCTTCGAGTTGCATTGGCGATGGAGTTTAGAAATAAAACTGTACAGCTTGCACACGTAAAGGTAGTGATTTTGCGGGAAAGTACAAAAATCCGAAGCAAGAATAGTTAAAATAGGGAGTCGGACGCATAAAAATCGCGATGATTTTTGGAATTAGGATAAATCTTCTTATATTTGCAGTCGCGTTTGCGGGGCATGGTCCCCGAATGCGAATACGGTCTGATGGGTGAGTGGCTTAGCCAACGGTCTGCAAAACCGTCTACAGCG
>JAFLRS010000118.1 GCA_022511355.1 Alistipes sp. | reverse complement strand
AGTTCAATATAGAGATGCAAAATATTAATATTGAGCAATGCGAAAATATTAATATTAAGTGTTTATAAAGAGGTGCTTAAAACAAAAGGATTAATAAATAAAATGAGGCCTATATCCGACAAAAAAAGGGGGCCGACAAAATTGTCAGCCCCCTTTGGTGCCCAGGACGAGACTCGAACTCACACGGCCTCAATTAGCCACTACCCCCTCAAAGTAGCGTGTCTACCAATTCCACCACCTGGGCTTCGGGAGTGCAAATATAGATACTTTTTTTTAATCTGCAAAAAATATTCGCTTTTTTTGAATCTTATCCGCAAAAGCCGACGGCTCACGATGCCTCAAATGTCGATATCGGAACCGTTATTGTGATTTTTTGTGCCAAATTTTATTATCTTTGCATTGCAATATGTTAAAAAAACCATAATCCGAAACCGATGGAAGCGATAGTTCTGGCTGCGGGCAAGGGGGTGAGAATGCACCTCGACTATCCCAAACAATTCATGAAGATAGGCGGCAAGCCGTGTTTTATCTATGTATTGGAGGCGCTCAACAGCTGCCCGCAAATAGAGACCGTCTACGTTACCTGCAACAAGGACTATATGGATGAATATAGAGAGTATGCGCGGATGTACGACATTCGCAATACCTGTTTCATCGAAGGCGGTGCTACGCGTCAGGAGTCGGTATACAAGGCTTTGCAGCACGTCAAGTCCGACAAGGTGCTGATTCACGAGGCCGCACGTCCTCTGATTTCGGTCGAATTTATCGAGGAGATTATCTCTCACGAGGACGAGGATGCGGTTATTCCCACCGTGCCGCTCACCTTCACGGTGGCGCAGGGCGACGACTACATGACCGGCGAGACCGACCGTTCGAAGCTGCACAACATTCAGCTGCCGCAGATGTTTACCGTTTCCAGACTGCGGGCGGCTCACGAGGCGGCCATTGCCGACGGATATACCGCCACCGAGGACGGAATGCTGGCCTTTCACTACGGCGTAAAGGTTCGATTCGTGCCGGGCCGCGATTCGAACATCAAGATTACGACGCCGTTCGATATTCATATTGTCGAAAAACTGCTGAAACTGTAATATTCCTGCAACAGATGGAAAAACGCAAACTGATGGTGGTTACCGGAGCCAGTTCCGGCATAGGATTCCATACGGCGCTCAAGGCTCAGCAACAGGGCTTCGATGTGGTATGGGCGAGCCGTCGCATCGAGAGTGACGAGAAGGTGCGCAGCGTATGCGGAGTCAATTCGGTATGCCGCAATGTGGATGTAGCCTCCGAGGAGTCGGTGGCCGAGCTGTTCAAATTTGTGGGCGAGACCTATGGACACATGGATATTCTGGTGAACTGTGCCGGATTCGTGGATCCGCAGAGTATGCTCGCCACGACGCTCGAAAACTGGGAGCGGACCATCAAAGTCAATCTTACGGGGACATTTCTCTGCTGCAAGGCGGCGACTCTTCTGATGAAGAACCGCGGCGGCAAGATTATCAACATAGCCTCCACGGCGGGACTTACACCTCGTCCGGGCTGGAGTGCCTATGCCGCATCGAAGAGCGGAGTCATCAATTTTTCGGAGTCGATAGCCGAAGAACTTGCGCCTTACGGAATCAAGGTATTCATGATATGTCCCGGCCGCACGGCGACTCCGTTGCGCAAGATTCTGGTTCCCAACGAGGACCCCACGACCATCATGCAGCCGCAAACCGTGGCCGACACCATACTTTTCTGTTGCACCGATGAGGCCGACTGCATGGAGGGTCAGCCGATATTGGTGCGCGAAAGATTCTGATGACGGCCTCCCGAAAACGCAAATTGAGAATAGTATGAATGCAACCGAAGCAGCGGAATATCCCGTTACCGAAGAGATGAAGAAGATACGGGCCGTGCAGTTGGATATGCTCCGACAGCTGTTGGCCGTATGCGAAAAGCACGATTTGCGAATATGGGCCGACGGAGGCACTTTGCTCGGCACGGTTCGTCACAAGGGCTATATTCCGTGGGACGACGACATCGATATGCTGATGCTGCGCGAGGATTACGACAAACTGACGGCTGTTGCCGACAGCGAATTTCGCCATCCCTACTTTTTTCAGACGGCCCACAGCGATGCGGGCTATTCGCGCGGACACGCCCAGCTGCGCAATTCGGAGACGGCGGCGATACTCCCGGGCGATATCCGTCAGCCGTTCAATCAGGGCATATTCATCGACATTTTCGTCTACGACGTGCTGCCTGCGGATGACGGAGCGGAAACAGCGCGCGGATTGCGGAGAGTGAAGCGGCTGAAGTCGCTGCTTCGGGTGCGCAATTACGGTTCGCTGCTGTCGCATAATCCGCGCAGGTCGCTGCATTATTTGTGGTCGCTGCTCTATTTCCGGTTCCGCTCCTACCGCGAAACCTTCATCGAGATGGATTCCGTTTTCGGCGGCAACAAACCTTTCGACAAGTGCCGCATTTCGTCGCCGGCATTCCATCCGGCATTTGTAGGGTGGCTTACGAAGGAGATGGAGTGGTATTCCGAGACGGTGACTCTGCCGTTCGAGGATGTCATGATGCCGGTCCCCAAAGAGTATCACAAGGTGCTGTCGGGGCAGTACGGCAGCGACTATATGACTCCGCGTATGTCGCCCAACCTGCACGGTTCGGTGATTTTCGACACGCAGCGTTCCTACACCGAGGTTCTGCCCGAATTGCGTGCGAAACGTTCGTGGAAGGTTCGCCTCAAGGATATGTTTGCGGCCCGGCCCGCCGTCGATTGACGGCAGACCGCAGCCTTTAGCGCAAGGTCATTTCGTCGATTATCCAGCCGGCGTCGCCGACTTTTTCTATCACGAAGAGTACATATCGGATATCTACCGAGATATTGCGGCAGATTTCGGGGTCGAATTCCAGATCGCTCATTGTGGATACCCACGTGCGGTCGAAGTTGATGCCCGTAAGTTCGCCTTTGCCGTTTATGACGGGCGAGCCGGAGTTGCCGCCCGAGGTGTGGTTTGTGGCGAGGAAGCATACGGGAACCGTGGTGCGTCCGTCGAGTTTGACCGCGTGACGTCCGTAATTCTTTGCGGAGTGGATGTCGCGCAGACGCTGCGGCACGTTGTAGTCGTAGATTTCGGGGTCGTCTTTGGCTATCACGCCGTCGAGGGTGGTGTAGTGGCGATGATATTCGCCGTCGGCATACCTATAGCCGCTGACTTTGCCGTAGGCGACGCGCAGCGTGAGATTGGCATCGGGATAGAAGGAGCGCTTTTTGTCCCACTCCATGAGGGCCTGCATATAGGTTTTGTACCAGCGGGCTATTTCGGGGATGTAGCTGATGTTGCTGAATCTGTATCGTGACGCGCGCTGCAGTTCGCCCGAGAGCAGAGAGTTGAAGCGGTCTACGGGGTCGGTTTTGTCCGAAACCTCCATGAAGCCTTCGGGGGTCAGATAGCGGGTTTGGGTGAAGAGGTAGTCGGCATAACCGGCGGGGCCTCCGTGTTCCGCCACCATATCTTTGAGTTTGAGGATGTTGTCGGATTCGTATGTGCGGTCGAGGAAATATTCGAGCAGGCGGGCGGCTATGGCGCGGTCGATGTCGGCATTGTAATCTTTGAAAAATGCCTCGATGCGTTCTTTGATTTGCACGGAGTCGGCGTGTGTTCGTGCGCGCTTTTTGAGTGTCGATATGGTGCGGACGAATGCGGGCAGTTCGATGGCACCGGCGCTTTCGCGATAGAGTTCGGCGAGCATATTTTCGCCCGTGTGTTCGGCGTATGCGAGGTGCATCGAGTCGAGAAGATGTGCATATTGCGGTTTGTCGGCCGCCCATTCGGCGAAACGACGTTCGTATTCACGCTTTTTCTCCACGGTGCCCAGACGTTGCAGTCCGAGCAGTTCGCCCTGCCATTTTTTCCATGCGTTGGCTATGCCGGCGTGTTTGGCGGCATACTGAATGCGTACCTGCGGGTCGGCCTCCTGCGCTGCCGATATGATGTCGAGACGTATGGTGCGCAGATCGATTTTCATACGGTCCGCCTGTTCGACATACTCCACGGCGTCGGAGATTACATACTCCTGCGTGCTGCCGGGGAAGCCGTAAATCATTGTAAAATCGCCTTCGGAGACTCCGCGGGTCGATACGGGGAAGAATCGTTTCGGGGTGTAGGGTTTGTTGTCGGGCGAGTATTTGGCGGGTCGGTTGTCGGCATCGGCGTAGATGCGGAATACCGAGAAGTCGCCTGTATGTCGCGGCCATATCCAGTTGTCGGTATCGCC
>JAFLRS010000117.1 GCA_022511355.1 Alistipes sp. | reverse complement strand
GAAAATCGTTGCCGGAAACTGGAAGATGAATACTCTTCCCGCTGAAGGCGTGGAACTGGCGAAAGGCGTGGCTGCAGGACGCGCTACGGTCGCTTCGTCGGTAAATCTGATTGTTTGCCCTCCGTTCACCCACATTTCGGAGGTGGTAAAGGCCGTTGCAGGCTCCAATGTCGAGGTGGGCGCACAGAACTGCGCTGCCGAAGAGAAGGGTGCCTATACGGGCGAGGTCGCAGCTTCGATGATTGCGGCTTTAGGTTGCAAATATGTAATCCTCGGCCATTCGGAGCGTCGTCAGTATTACGGCGAGACTTCGGCTACCCTCAATGCCAAAATGACGCAGGCTTACGCAAACGGACTTACGCCCATCTACTGCGTGGGTGAAAATCTCGAAGAGCGCGAGGCCGGCAAACACTTCGAAGTGGTGAAGAGCCAGATTGAAGAGGTCGTATTCGGACTCACCGAAGAGCAGTTCGCCAACCTCGTAATCGCTTACGAACCGGTTTGGGCTATCGGTACGGGCAAGACCGCTACGGCCGAGCAGGCTCAGGAGATTCACGCTTACATCCGTGAGGTGCTGCGTTCGAAATTCGGCGAGGCTGCCGAACTCTGCCCCATCCTCTACGGCGGTTCGTGCAAGCCTTCGAATGCTGCCGAAATCTTCGCCAAAGCCGACGTGGACGGCGGTCTTATCGGCGGTGCCGCTCTCAAGGCCGACGATTTCCTCGCAATAGGCAAGGGATTCGAATAGCGGAGAATACGCATTCAAAAAAAAGACCTGCTCCGAAGCAGGTCTTTTTTTTATCTCCCGATATCCTCGAGCAGATTGACGCACGCATCCTCCAGCATATCGAGTACCAGTTCGAAACCCTCGGCACCCTCGTAGTAGGGGTCGGGGATGTAGGTGCGGTCGGGGAACTTCGACGGCGACAGACGGTCGCGCATACGCTCAATCTTGTCGGCCAAAGCACGCGAAGGAGCCATGCGGTGAACCGTTTCGTAGTTCATGTCGTCCATCACCACTATGCGGTCGAATCGGGTGAAATCCTCCTCGCAGAGCTGACGCGAACGGTGTGTGAGCCGGTATCCGCGCCGTGCGGCCGCAGCACGCATCCTCGCATCGGGCAGCTCGCCGCGATGACCTCCGTAGGTGCCCGCCGAATCGACTTCGACTTCACGCTCCAATCCGGCACCTTTCAGCGTCTGACGCATAATCTCCTCGGCGGCCGGCGAACGGCATATATTGCCCAAACATACGAAAAGAATCTTCATAAATGCAAATATAGAGTTTTTTTGCCTATATTTGTAGACGTTTTCAATCGAATCTTAAATTATGGCAAAAACTGTTACAATCGAACGCTCGCACAGACTCGACGGTACGGGTGAATACTATTTTTCACGACGTCTGCGCGAAATCGCCGAACTGGAGGCGGCAACCGGCCGACAAATCATAAAACTCGCAATGGGCAGTCCCGACCTCCCGCCCGCCAAGTGCGTAATCGACCGGCTCGCAAGCGAAGCCCAACGTCCCGATGTACATAAATATATGTCATACAAGGGCGAACCTATTCTGCGCAAAGCCTTTGCCGGCTGGTACGAACGCTGGTACGGCGTGCAGCTCGACTGGAACAGCGAAATCCTGCCGCTCATAGGCTCCAAAGAGGGTATCATGCACGTCTGCATGACCTTCCTCAACAATGGCGACAAGGTGCTGGTTCCCGACCCGGGTTATCCCACCTACACCTCGGCCGTGACTCTGGCCGGCGGCGAGATAGTGACCTATCCGCTCAACAAACAGAACGGATTCATGCCCGACTTCGAAGCCATGGAACGCGAAGGTCTCGACGGCGTGAAGATTATGGTGGCGAACTATCCCAATATGCCTACGGGTCAGACCCCTACGCCCGAACTCTTCGAACGTCTCGTGGATTTCGGACGCAAACACAATATCATGATTCTGCACGACAACCCTTACAGCTTTATCCGCAACAACCGTCCGATGAGCATTCTCGCGGTGGAGGGCGCCAAAGAAGTGGCAATGGAGCTTAATTCGCTCTCGAAGGCTCATTCGATGGCCGGCTGGCGCGTGGGTGCCCTGATGGGAAAACGCGAATGGATTGATGCCGTGCTTACGTTCAAGAGCAATATGGATTCGGGAATGTTCTTCCCCATTCAGGCAGCCGCCGAAACCGCACTTGCGCTCGGTCAGGATTGGTTCGACGAACTGAATGCCATATATTATGCCCGCGAAAAGCAGGGATATGAATTGCTCGATGCTCTGGGTTGCAGCTATCGCAAAGGTCAGGCGGGACTCTTCATATGGGCCGAACTGCCCGAAAAGTTCGAGGGCGACAGTTTCGAGTTCTCGGACCGCGTAATGGAGGCCGCCGACGTATTCCTTACTCCGGGCGGAATCTTCGGTCGTGAGGGCCGCCGTTACATCCGTATCACGCTCTGCTGTCCGGCCGAACTGCTGGAGCAGGCTGCACAACGCGTGAAGGAGCGTTTCCGCCTCTGATACGAATCGACAACAATACAAAAAAAACGGACGGCCTTTCGGACCGTCCGTTTTTCGTATCGCAGCCGTCGAATTACTCTTCGGCCACGCAGATTGCCACGCGGTTCTTCTCTACGGGCGAGTAGGGCTGAACCGTTGCGCCTTTCGCATCCACCTTGATGCGGTCGTTCTCGATGCCGGCACGACGCAATGCTGCTGCCACATTGTCGGCACGCATTCTCGAAACCACCATGTTCCGACGTGCGCTTCCGGTAGCTGCGTCGCCGTAACCGGTAACCGATACCTTTGCCTTGGGGTGTTCCTTGAGGAACTTGGCGAGTTTGTCGATTTTTGCCGACTCTGCCGGCGATGCGTTTGCCGAACCTATGGTGAAGAATATGTCGGTGTGCATCGAAGCTTTCGGAGCGGGAGCGGGTTCCGTCTTCTTGACCGGAGCAGGTTCCTTCTTCTCGACGGGAGCCGGAGCGGGAGTTACTGCAGGCTGCACTTCGGGCTGCGGAGCAGGCTTCGGAGCGGGAGCGGGTGCGGGCTTCGGAGCAGGTGCCGGAGCGGGTTCGGGTTCGGGAGCGGGCTCGGTGACGGGCGATGTTACGGGAGCGTTGGCCATAGCCGCACCGCCGCTGTTGGTGTGATTCTTGGCCAATCGTATGCGCAGACTTGCAAGTGCATTCATCTGCCAATCGACACGCGAACTGTGACGACGCGAGTCATACGCATCGCTGAGCATATTGGTGTTAAGTTCCAGACCCAACAGTACGCGGTCGGAGAGACGGAAGTCTACGCCGGCACCCATTCGCAATGCGACAAAGAGTTCGGGACCCTCCCAGAGGGTCTTGTCCATGTCGTAGTAGGGTGTTCCGTTTTCGTCAGCGGCGTCGCGGCTCATGTTGCGCGACAGTTCGACCAGCTGATCGTTGTTGAAAGCTTCGTTGAGTCCCACACCGGCGAAGATATAGGGATTGACCGTGCGTTTGTGATTGAATCCGCCGAACCAATTGGCCAGATCGATGGTGGCATCGAGATTGAGGCCGAGATAGTTCCATCTGTAAACATTATCTTTGCCGTCGGTTCCGTTGGGCAGGGCGTGAATGGAAGCGGCGCTGCGGTTTTCCCATCCGGTGAATCCGAAGCGGATGCCTGCTACGGGAGTGAACTGATAACCTGCATAGAGAGCTGCGGCTCCGGAGATTTGGGACCCGAATTTGGCGGTTCTGCCGTGGAGCATATAGCTTGCGCCTCCCTGTACGGTTACTTGCCAATGCGGATTGAATCTGACTGTTTCGTCATGTTTGTCCGGAGTGTCCGATGCCGCAGAGGCCGAAAATTCCCCCCCCCCACAGCATCATGAAAATCACACATAAAAGTCTCTTCATAGCTTTGTATTTAAGTTTTTTCGCCGCATCGACTCCTGTACGGCAAGGTTAATGGTTATTGGTTTGAAAAGGAGAGTGCGGAATCGACACGTTTGTTTCCGTCGGGAGATTTGGTGCGGAAGACGAACGAAGCACTTCCGGCGTGAAATATATCGTGTAGTTACACGAATATTTTTCGCGGCCGCTACAAATATATGAATATTTTCACAAAAGTAAACTATATTTTTTATCTTTGCATCGGCAACGGCACCGATTTCGTGCGGTTCGAATACCGGGGGTGACCGGTTTTGACAGCAGGCAGAGTTCGGGAGCAAGCACGTCGAGAACTGTAGGCCCTCTCGTTAATCAGGACTTTCAGCCTATAAATGGCAATAACAACTATGCACTCGCTGCCTAATTTCAA
>JAFLRS010000116.1 GCA_022511355.1 Alistipes sp. | reverse complement strand
TTCAGTCCTTTGCTCTACCAACTGAGCTATGGCACCATTTGCGGGTGCAAATATACACTTTTTTTTTAACATCCAAAACTTTTATGCACAATTTCAACTAATTTTCATCATATACCCCATCCTTACCTTACAAAAATATCCTCGCCTCATACAATCCACTATCCCCCAACTTAATTCATACGCACATTCTATATGGCCTTGCACTCGTACACCCAGTCGGGAACCCCCTCAATACGCGGCATCTCAAGAAGATGCCAGTAATTTATGAAAAACGACTTCTCTGCCTCTGCCTTCACACTCTTACCACTACCATGCCTCCTCAACTTAATTACATAACCGTCATCCTTTACCAACGTAATCCCATCCGCAAACACTATATCCTTATTGAAATCAAGCTCCTTCTTCGGACCGCAAAACAATCCCGATCTGCTCTTATGACAAAGCTCTACATCCTTGTCAATCACTATCGCAAAGTAAAATTGAGGCTTGCCGCCCGTATACACCAACTGACCGAATCCCAACAAATGAATATGTATCTTGTTCTGTGAATGCAACTCGCGCACCTTGCGAATCGGCATATTGAACAGACCCGCCAAACGCACAAGCAAAATCCCTACCATCAAATCGTCGGTCGTCAATACCGGAAAACGCTCCGAAGCCTTCGGTTCGGAATCCTCACAGCACGAATCGTGAACCTTCCTCAAATCGTCCTCAAGAAAACCGAACGCCAACGCCGCCGTAAACTGATTCTTCGACAGCGTGGCATTGCCGCCGCGATGAGTAACTATCATGCTGTCTCCATAAAAAACAAACGCACCGAAACCGATATGATTCGAAAGACGACTCCTGTTCAACGGCGACAAATAACGTCCGCTCTCGAAAATCTCTCGCACCGACATATCGCCATTGAACTTGTAATCCATGGCCCGATTCGTCACAAGGTCGTTGTAAAATGCCGTTCGGGAAGTGTAAAGAGTAATTGTGCCGTCCTCCTCCCTCTTATAGTCGTCGAGACGTATCATCATGGGATTGACTACAAAACTCGCACGGTGTGCCTCCATAATCGCCCCGAAATTGGTCTTGACCACCGAATCAAGCTCGAAATGCTTGTGCGGGTCATCCTTTACCACATACTCGGAACCGTCGTGCTTCACCGCATCATACCATATATGAGTCTCGCCGCCACCCACAGGAACACGTTTCTTATAGAACACCTCGTCGTAGAGAAAATTATCGCTGCCGAGCTTGATTTTCTCCTCGCGCAGCAACATGATGCTCGTAACGAAATCGGCAGCGACGGCAGCAACCATAACGCCTATCGCACTTCCCAATATCTCGAATTTAAGTTCATTGAAACAGAAATACAGAACCAGCGCTATTCCGATTACGAGAGCGACGATTTTTACCAGCAACAATCTGACATCTTTCTTCATTTTGCGCAACCCTTAAATAATAGATTATGTAGCAATACGGTATTTTTTCCGGCGGCGGCTCGGCCCGGCGAGAAGTCGCGGAAGAGATTTTCGTAGTGCGACGACAGACGGTCCGCAACCGGACACGAAAATATGACTTCACCGTTGAGCCGGACCTCCTGCTCCATGTGGTTCACGAAAATCTCGCCCGCTTCGCACTCTATGCGCGAGATTTTACTCTCGTTGTTCTCACGCCAATCGACCACAATCACGGCCGAAACATCCCCCGCGCGGAACTCCTTTCTGACATATTTCGGAAGTCCGCTCCTGACGTCAGTCTCAATATCCTCTCCGGCAAGCACGGCCTCTCCGAGGTCGACAATCTCATCGAAATAGCTCAGGATATTGATTCCGCTGTCTAACCATGCCCCCATCAATCCCCTTCTGTCGGCACGAATCGAGCCGTCAGCCGTAGCCGCATAGTCATCGCGCACCTCCGTGAACAGCGATTTTATCCTCCCGAAACGGTGCAGATTCTCCTTCAGAAAACGCACTTCGGAGGCGGCGGTCCAATGGAACATACAGACCAGCTCCCGTCCGCACTCGCGGGCAAAGGCGAGAGATTCGTCCATCTCGCGAAGAGTGGCGAACATAGGTTTTTCGGTAATCACATCCACGCCGCGGGAGAGCAGTTCGCAAGCGACGGGTCCGTGCAGCGCTACGGGCAGAGCGAGAATCGCCACCTGCGGTTCGAGCCGGAGAGCTTCATTCACATCCGTGAAGAACGGAACGGAGAAGAGTCTGCGTGCCGCGCAGTCGGGATTGGTATCGACAAGCGCATCGAGACGAAGTGTCTCCGAATTCTCGAGACCCCTGACATAATGCGTGGCGATAACGCCTCCGCCTATAAGAATCGTACTTTTTCTCATATCTTCATTTTGCCCATGCATCGACTCACTCTCTGCAATCGGCATTCCGCACTGTCGTCTGACAAACTTACATAAAAAATCGGATTTTCACGACATTGAAAATGAAAAAAATACAAACCGTACCGCTGCCGGCCGGTTTCGGGAGCGGCAATTCGGCTCTTTGCGGACGATTGTCCGAAATTATCGCTATCTTTGTCGGCAAACACATCAACACGGCAATGAAACAATCCTCCAAACCCGGAACAATGCTCTATCCGCTGCCCGCGGTACTCGTATCATGCGGCGCGCATCCCGAAGAGTACAACATACTTACAATAGCATGGACAGGAACCGTTTGCAGCGACCCTCCGATGTGCTACATTTCGGTGCGGCGCGAACGGCACTCCTACGACATCATACGCCGCACGGGCGAATTCGTAATCAATCTGACCACTGAACGGCTCGCCAAAGCCACCGACTGGTGCGGAGTACGCTCGGGACGCGACTTCGACAAATTCGAACAGATGAACCTCACACCCGTGCCGGCACAAAAAGTGGCCGCTCCCGTCATCGCCGAATCGCCCGTCGCAATCGAATGCCGCGTAAAACAGATTATCGAACTCGGTTCGCACGATATGTTCCTCGCCGAAGTGGCAAACGTACTTGTCGATGAAGAGCTGATCGACCCCCAAACCGGCAAATATCACCTCGAACGGGCCGGACTCATCACCTACTCCCACGGCGAATATTTCGCCCTCGGAAAGGCTCTCGGACACTTCGGGTGGTCGGTGCGCAAAAAACCGAAAACAAAAAGAAAACTCTCTGCCAAACGGTAGAGAGTTCTCTTTTCATCGGTTTCGCGTCTCCGCTTATTCGGCATCGGCAGCAGCCTGCTGCACCTCCTCGAGCGAAATCACCTTCAGTCCGCCGACCGGCTGAGCCTGCTCGGCTTCGGGGTCGGGAGTCCAAGCCTTGAATACGGCCAGAACCTCGTCGCCGTCGGTGAGCGTCAGAACGTCGCCCTCGACTTCGCAACCGTTCACCTTGTCGAAAATCTGAACGAATGCATCCTCCAAATCGACATTCGGACCCATCATGCGGGTCATGCCCAAATCGCCGACCTCCAGACCTTCAGCCTCCGAATACTCGTAGCCTCCGAAGAAACGGTTCACCGAACCTTTTCCCGTAATGGTTCCCGCATCGAGCGTAAAAGTGAACGAATCACCCTCGGCAAATGCCTCGTTGTTCTCACCGTTCAGTTCAACCAACTTCCACACCGTGTTCTCAAGCGGCAGATTCTCGGTGGGAGTCGCATCGCACGCCGCAAAAAGCATAGCGGCTGCAGCAATAAAAAACTTTTTCATATCAGTATAAATTATGAATTAAACTATTAATATTCCAATTTGGCCATACGCTGATAGCCGTTGTAACGCCACTTCGCATTCTCCTCGGCAGCATTGAACAACTCTTCAGCCTCGGCGGGGAAAGCCTTCATAAGCGAAGTGTAGCGCACCTCCTTCATCAGGAAGTCGCGGAACTTCGTCCAGTCGGGCTCCTTCGAATCGTAAACGAACGGATTCTTGCCCTGCTCCTCGAGCATCGGATTGTAGTGCCACAAATGCCAGTATCCGCACGCCACTGCCTGCTTGCCGACGGTCTGCGTGCGGGTCATGCCGCCCTTGATGCCGTGGTTGATACAGGGAGCGTATGCAATGATGAGCGACGGTCCGGGATAAGCCTCGGCCTCCTTCAGCACGTTGAGCAGCTGAGCCTGCGACGCACCTATCGAAACCTGTGCCACATATACATAACCGTAGGTCATGGCTATCGCACCCAAATCCTTCTTGCGGATACGCTTTCCGCTCGAAGCGAACTTCGCAACAGCTCCTACCGGAGTAGCCTTCGACGACTGACCGCCCGTATTGGAGTAAACCTCGGTATCGACTACCAGAATGTTCACATCCTGACCCGATGCCAGTACGTGGTCCACACCGCCGAAGCCGATGTCGTAACCCCAACCGTCACCGCCGATAATCCACTGCG
>JAFLRS010000115.1 GCA_022511355.1 Alistipes sp. | reverse complement strand
CCGACACCGGCTGCCATATATCGCCGGCACCCGTCACACGCATAGCCTGATATACGTATGCACGACCCGAAAGCGGGTCGCGGATAGCTCCGCCCAAACAGGTGGAAGCTCCGCCGAACGGCTCTATTTCGGTAGGATGGTTGTGGGTCTCGTTCTTGAATTGCAAAAGCCACTTTTCAATCTCTCCATCGACATCGACGTCGATAAGTATGCTGCACGCATTGTTCTCCTCGCTCTGCTCCAAATCGTCGAGACATCCGACCGAACGCAGATAACGCGCACCTATGGTCGCAAGCTCCATAAGCGACAGAGAACTGCGCGAATCCTTGTTCTTAACCTTCGCCCGTATCGAATAGAAGCGGTCGAGAGTCGCCTCGATGTCGGACTGAATAAACGACGGCTCTACCGATACGTTCTCCAGCAGAGTGGTGAATGTGGTATGGCGGCAATGATCGCTCCAGTAGGTGTCGAGGATGCGCAACTCCGTCTCGGTAGGCTGCCGATGCTCGCTGCGGAAATATTTGATAACCTCGTTAAGGTCGTCTTCGTTCATCGCCAGCCCCCACTGCCGAATGAACTGCAAACGCTCGTCATGCCCCATATCGCAGAATCCGTCGAGCTTCTCGAGCGGTTTCTGCTCGGCAATATCGGTCGCCCGCAACTGCGACATATCCTTTTCGCGCGACTCCACCGTGTTGATTACATAGTGGCGGATCTTGTCGAGCGTCGCGTCGGAAACGCCGTCGTCGAAGATGAGCAGTTTGCCGCTGCGAATGATTATATCGGCCTGAGGGTCGATAAGATGGACGCAATCCACCGCCGACGAAGCCCGCTGGTCGAACTGCCCCGGCAGATATTCGATTGCAATGAAACGTTTGTCCGTCAGGTCGCACCCGAGTGAAAGACTGTCGGTAGGCTCCTCGGCGAAAACCTTGTACAAAGAGCGATTCAACAGCGATTCGGTAAAACCGAAAAGGTCATAAACATTTATCAGCCGCAGAGAACGGATATCCGCCTGCAAATTTTGGGTCAGCTCCTCGAGCAGCATTTGCGCCTCGACCCGAAAACCCTCTCTCTTCTCGACGAAAACCCGATATGCAGAGGTATGTTGCTGAAGTTTGGGAGACATAGCGTGTCGTGTTTTATATTTGTGCCGACAATACGGCTTCGGTTTGCTTTGCGCGGAACTCGGTCAGCTTAGCCTCCAGCTCGCCCGATTGCAGAGCCAGAATGCTCACAGCCAGCAGAGCCGCATTTTTGCTGCCGTTTATCGCAACGGTCGCGACGGGAATCCCCGAAGGCATCTGAACAATCGACAGCAGCGAATCGAGGCCGTCCAGCATTTTACTCTTGACAGGCACCCCTATAACCGGCAGAGTCGTGAGCCCCGCTATCACTCCGGGCAGATGTGCCGCACCTCCCGCTCCTGCGATTATTACGCTCAATCCGCGCTGTCGGGCAGTCGACGCCCACTCAAAAAGCGCGTGGGGGGCACGGTGTGCGCTTATGACCCGCTTCTCGCATTCGATACCGAACTGTTCGAGGGTGGCGACGGCAGGCTGCATCACCTCCCAATCGCTCGTTGAACCCATTATTATTCCGACTTTCATATTCTGTTTTATTCCTGATTAAACAATTACTTTTTATTCCCACTCTATCGTTGCGGGCGGTTTCGAGGATATGTCGTAGACTACCCTGTTTACCCCCTTCACCTTGTTTATAATCTCGTTCGAGGTCTGAGCGAGGAATTCGTAAGGCAGATGCACCCAGTCGGCTGTCATTCCATCGACCGAGGAGACCGCACGCAAAGCTACACAACGCTCATAAGTGCGTTCGTCGCCCATAACGCCCACGCTCTGTATCGGCAGCAGAATAGCTCCGGCCTGCCATACCTTGTCGTAAAGACCCTCACGACGCAGATTGTCGATAAATATCTTATCGACCTGCTGCAATATATGAACCTTCTCTGGTGTTATATCTCCGATTATTCTTATGGCCAGCCCCGGTCCCGGGAACGGATGACGGCCGATAAGCGATTGTGGCATTCCGAGTGAAACTCCCACACGGCGCACTTCATCCTTGAAGAGCAGACGAAGCGGCTCCACAACCTTCAGATGCATCTTCTCGGGAAGTCCGCCTACATTATGGTGCGACTTGATTTTGGCCGCAGGACCGCTCACCGACGCCGACTCGACAACATCCGGATATATCGTACCCTGTGCCAGCCAACGTGCATTCTCTATCTTCGAGGCAGCTTCATTGAAGGTCTCCACAAAGTCGCGGCCGATAATCTTTCGTTTCTCTTCGGGGTCGGTAACGCCCTTAAGGTCGGCATAGAAACGCTCCGAAGCATCTACGCCTATAACGTTCAGACCCATATCCTTGTACGAAGCCAGCACCTCTTCGTATTCGTTGTAGCGGAGCAGGCCGCTGTCCACGAATATGCAATGCAGACGGTCGCCGACCGCACGCTTCAACAGTATGGCGGCAACCGACGAATCGACACCACCCGAAAGACCGAGTATGACGTTGTCGTCGCCCACGGTCTCTTTGAGTTGGGCGACGGTCTGCTCCACGAAGTTGTCGGGAGTCCAGTCCTGTCTGCATCCGCATATGGGAACTATGAAATTGCGGAGCAGCTGCATTCCCTGAAGCGTATGGTAAACCTCGGGGTGGAACTGAATGGCCCATACGGGAAGCTTGTCGAATCGGTAGGCGGCATTCTTCACGTCAGAGGTCGAAGCCAACAGATGCGCGCCGGCAGGCAGAGTCTGGATAGTGTCTCCGTGCGACATCCACACCTGCGTCTGCGCGTCGAGACCCTGCATCAGCGGGTCCGAAGCATCGCCTATCGAGAGCATCGCGCGGCCGTACTCCCTGCTGGGCGACGGCAGCACCTCGCCGCCGTTGGTCTGGGCCAGATATTGCGCTCCGTAACATATGCCGAGTATCGGCAGATGACCCGAAAACGGCGTAAGGTCGATTTGCGGGGCTCCGGCATCCCTCACCGAAGCGGGCGAACCCGAAAGTATCACGCCCCTGACATCGGCATCGGGCCGAGGCACCTTGTTGAACGGATATATTTCACAATATACGTTCATCTCGCGCAGACGACGCGCGATAAGTTGTGTGTATTGCGAGCCGAAATCGGCAATCAGTATCTTCTCCATAATTACGTGGCCGAAGCGTTAGTTTGTGCGTGTATAGTTGGGGGTTTCGTTGGTTATCGTGATGTCATGAGGATGACTCTCGGCCATAGCCGCCGCAGTAGTCCTTATGAACTTGGTGTTCTTCAGCTCCTGCAGATTGCGGGCACCGCAATAACCCATACCCGCTCTGAGTCCGCCCACAAGCTGGTAGATGGTCTCCTCGACACTGCCTTTGTAGGGAACGCGTCCCACAATGCCCTCCGGCACCAGTTTGTTTATGCTGTTCTCGTCGTCCTGGAAATAGCGGTCGGCACTGCCGGCCTTCATGGCGTCGATGGAACCCATTCCGCGGTAAGACTTGAATTTGCGGCCGTTGTAGATGATGGTGTCGCCCGGAGCCTCCTCCGTGCCCGCAAACATGGAACCGCACATCACGCAGTCGCCTCCCGCAGCCAACGCCTTGACGATATCGCCCGAATAACGGAGTCCGCCGTCGGCAATAACAGGCACTCCCGTATCCCTGAGCGCACCTGCAGTGTCGAAAATGGCCGTGAGCTGCGGCACGCCGATACCAGCAATAATACGCGTGGTGCAAATCGAACCGGGACCTATGCCGACCTTAACCGCATCGGCTCCGTTATCGGCCAGAAATCTGGCGGCATCCGCCGTAGCCACATTTCCCACCACCACATCCAGAGAGGGATATGCCTGCTTGATGGCTTTCAGAGTATTTACCACATTGCGCGAATGTCCGTGCGCGGAGTCGAGCACCACTGCATCGACATTCTCGGCCACCAGCATACCAACGCGGTCCAAAGCATCGGCCGTGATGCCGACACCCGCCGCCACGCGAAGACGACCCTTGGCATCCTTGCAGGCATTGGGGAAATCTTTGTTCTTCACAAGGTCGCGGTAGGTCACAAGACCGATAAGATGACCCGAATTATCAACCACGGGCAACTTCTCGATTTTGTTCTCCTGCAGCACCTTGATTACATTTACCGTCGAGTCGTCGTTAATAGTGATAAGCCCCTCGGAGGTCATGACCTCCGAAATGAGCCGCAGTTTGTCGTTCTGAAAACGGAGGTCGCGGTTGGTGACGATGCCCACCAGACGATTCTCGCCATCCACAACGGGAATACCTCCGATATGGTTCTCCCGCATAAGTCTCAGCGCATCGCCTACCGACTGGTCGGGGCGAATGGTGATAGGCTCGTAAATCATTCCGTTCTC
>JAFLRS010000114.1 GCA_022511355.1 Alistipes sp. | reverse complement strand
TCTTAAAAAGAGCGGACAAAAACTAAGCTGCTCAAAAACCTCAAAGAACTTTTTTCGTTTCACTTTCGCTTCCGCTTCACTCACCGGTTCGCTTTTTCAAGCCCCGCTGATTTTTCAGCGCCGAAAGTGGTGCAAAGGTAAGGCAAGATTTTTAATCTGCCAAATTTTTTCAAACTTTTTTTGAAAAAATTTTCAACACTTTTTTCAAACCGCCTTCTTGCCAACGCTTCCGATTTTTTCGTCGAAATCGGGTGCAAAGAAACGGCAAGTTTTTCAATCATGCAAATTTTTCAGCACTTTTTTTTGACTATTTTTTGCGCGTTTTTTACATCGCGATGTAAATCAATACATTCCGCACAAAACTTTTTTTCGCACCCGACAAAAACGAAAAAATCGCCGTCTTTATTATATATATAGGTATACCGTTTATAACCGGCCCTATCGGCACCGACGACCGCCCGCGGCGAATCGCAAACAACACAAACGGCCTCATTTTTTCACGAAAGCGGAGCGAGGCTCCCGTGATAATCCGAAAATTACTATCTTTGCACAAAACCGAAGGATGCAATGAGCAACGACTGGAAATCGCGATTGGGAATGGTATACTCCACCAACCCCGACTATCAATACGTCACCGACGAGGAACCTGAACCCGATACGCTGCCGGCAGCACGTCAGAATCTGCGCGTATGGCGCGATTCGAAACAGCGCGGCGGCAAAACCGTCACCCTCGTGCGCGGATTCGTCGGCCGCGAAGAGGATCTGCGCGAACTCGGACGACTGCTCAAAACCAAATGCGGAGTGGGCGGTTCGGTCAAGGACGGAGAGATAATCATACAGGGCGACCATCGCGACCGCATCGTGGAGATACTCGTAAAATCGGGCTACGGCTGCAAAAAGGCCGGAAGTTGATTAAAACGGACTTTTTAATTTGAAAATCAGGAGATTAATAGCAACTCTGATTGCCGTATCGGCTTTCGTCGGCACGGCTTCGGCGCAATTCTACTCGTGGGGCGCCGATCCCGTATCGCTGCGATGGAACCGAATAAAAACTCCGGCAGCCGACATCATCTATCCCGACTCCTCCGCCCAAACCGCTCGACGGACCCTCTTCTACATCGAAAACGTGAAACCCTTCATAGGACACGGATTCCGTCATTCGGCAATGAAGATGCCCTTCATCCTCCATCCCGAAAATTTCAGCTCGAACGGCATGGTGATGTATCTGCCAAAACGCGTCGAGTTGCTCACCTCGCCCGCCATCAACAGCTATTCCATGCCGTGGATGAAGCAGCTCGTCGCTCACGAATACCGGCACACCGTACAGTACAACAACCTCAATCGGGGCGTTGTACGCGTGCTGAGCTACATACTCGGACAGCAAAGTTCGACATTCGGACTGCTGTTTCTGCCTCTGTGGGTCATCGAGGGCGACGCCGTCCTCAACGAAACCCAAATGTCGTCGTTCGGACGCGGTTTGCAGCCGAGCTTCTCAATCGATTACAGAGCCCTCGGCAACATAGCCCGACTGGGACGCAATACCGACAAATGGTTCTGCGGCTCCTATCGCGACAATGTGCCCGACCACTACCACATAGGTTATCAGATAGTCTCCTACGCCTACACCAAATACAACGAAAACATATGGGACCAAGTGGCATGGTACAGCGTGAGAAACCCCTACGTAATAGCCACTACCGCCGTGTCGCTCAAGAAGTTCTACAAAACATCGGTGATAAAGCTCACGCGCGAAACATTCGACAATCTGGCCGAATACTGGGATTCGCTGCCCCAAACCGAAGATTCGGCCTCGATGCTGCCGCAGGCCGAACCGCAGCGCAGCTATACGACTTACCGTCATCCGCTGCAAATCGATGCCAATACGCTGCTGTCGCTGAAGAGCGATTTCGACACTCCGTCGCGCTTCGTAACTACCGACATACGCACCGGACAGGAACGCAAACTGGCATTCACGGGCACACTCTCGACCAGACACGCATTCGACGGCAAACGCATATGGTGGACCGAATACCGCCGAAGTCTGCTCTTCGAGGAGAGGGTCAATTCGACACTCTGCTGGATGTCGCTCGACGACAACAACCCCCACACCATCCGCAAACGACGCAACGTCCTCTACCCCACACCGATCAGCGAAGACGAACTGGCATGGGTGGAGTATGACCTCAACGGCGTATATCACATTCTGCGCGGCGACGGAGTGAACGAACATTCACGCGTGACGGTGCCGCGATTCACCGAGATTCACGGTCTGGCCTACGACGACCTCACCCGCAGACTCTATTTCATAGCCACCGACGACGACGGAATGCGGCTCGGAGGAGTGAACGAAGAGGGCGAACTCTTCTCCCTTACTCAGGGTGCATACATAACGCTCAGCGACCTGCGCGCCGCAAACGGAATGCTCTATTTCGGCTCCATAGAGTCGGGCAAGGATGAAATTCACTGCTTCGACATAGCCCGAGGGCGCGAATACCGCCTCACCCAATCGCGATACGGTTCGTTCGGAGGCAGCAGCGCGGCAGGCGATTCTATAGTGCTGACCGTCTACGACCGCAACGGCTATCATCCCGCCGTGCAGCCGGCAGGACTCCTGCGGCAAGAGGTCGCACAGCGCAAACTGCCCCGGAATACGGTCAATCCGCCCCGCACGAAGTGGGATGTCATAAATCTCGACACGGTGCGCTACACGGCCGCCGACTCCGTGGCCTCGCATCAGACGCACAAAGCCCGACGATACTCCAAAACCCTGCATCTGTTCAACATACACTCGTGGGCACCGGTATCGTACAACCCCTTCGAGATAATCGAAGAGGGTTTGGTGCGGTTCAATCTGGGAGCCACCGTCATGTCGCAGAATCTGCTCTCCGATTCGGAAATGTCCCTCACCTACGGCTGGAACCGCACCGAAGGGTCGTTCGTCGAAGGTACGTGGCGATACTACGGACTCGGAGTCAATCTCGCACTCAACGCCTTCTACGGAGGCAGTCAGAAGGTCTACACCGTCGGCCGCTACAACCCCGAAACGGGACGAATCGAAACCCCCGACGTTCCGCATCTGGGCAAATACTATTCGGTTTCGGCTTCGGCCTCGCTGCCGCTGCTCTTCCAAAGCGGTTATCATACCCGCCATCTGGTGGCTTCGGCCTCCTACAACTTCTCGAACGGACGCATAGCACGCGTCGAAAAAATCAACTTCAGCGACCTGTCGAACTTCCGCCACATAGGCTACGACAGCGGTCTGCATACGCTTCAGTTCGCAATCACCTATCAGGATATGGTGCGGCTCGCACATCGCGACTTCGCACCCAAATTCGGAGTGGTACTCAACGCAGCATACGCAATCAACCCCCAAAACAGCGATTTCCAACATCTCTTCTCCACCTACGCACGATTCTATCTGCCCGGATTCGCACCACATCACTCGATATCCGTCGCCGCGGCATACCAGACATCGGTGAGCGGTTTCAACAACGAAAACATACTCTCGCAACTCTCCTACACATCGTCGCGGCTGCTTCCGCGCGGCTACCGCACACGCGACATCCGCAACAACAACTACATAGCCGAATCGTTCAACTACCAACTGCCCGTCTGCTACCCCGACGGAGGAATACCTTCGGTGCTGTACTTCAAACGCATACGACTCAATCTGGGATTCGACTACGCCACCTTCCGCCAAAAAACCTTCAGCGCCGCCATGGGCAACGGACACATCGTAAATATCCGCAAACACATATTCTCGTATGGCGGCGACGTCATTCTCGACCTCAATCTGTTCCGCCAGCCCGCAGCAGCCACCACGAGCGTCACTCTCTCGGCCTACGTCACCCGCGAAGGACGCCCCTACTTCACCGCAGGAATAGGGCTGCCCTTCTGATGACGCGCCGCTTTGCCGTATTACCTTTTTTTTGTAACTTTGCACGGTTCACTTCAGGGTAAAGTACAAAATGGCCAAACAGAGTAAAAAATACAACTACCGTCGCATCGTGAAATGGATGTGGGGCATCGTTTTCATACCCGTCGGCATGGCAGCCGCAATACTGCTGCTTACGGCCGCGGGAGCATTCGGACGTATGCCGTCGTTCGAAGAACTGGAAAACCCCAAAAGCAACCTCGCAACCGAAGTATACTCCGATGACGGCAAAATCCTCGGAACATTCTTCGTGCAGAACCGCTCCTACGTTCAGTACGCCGACCTCTTCCCCGAAGATGAACAACTGCGGCTCAATCTCGAAGGAAAAGAGGTGCCGCCCGTCGTGGCCGCACTCATCTCGACCGAAGACGTCCGCTTCCGTTCGCATTCGGGAATCGATTTCCGCTCGCTCGTGCGCGTCGGAGTCAAAACCCTTATTCTGCAACGTCATCAGGGCGGCGGCAGCACCATCACTCAGCAGCTCGCCAAAAACCTCTTCCCACGCGACACCGTCCGCAACAGAGGCAAAATAGCCCGCAACTCCAAACTCGTAATAGCCAAATTCAAAGAGTGGATAACCGCCATAAAACTCGAATACAACTACACCAAAGAGGAGATTGCCGCCATGTACCTCAATACGG